>DASPSM010000878.1:0-3191 GCA_035623955.1 Planctomycetaceae bacterium | reverse complement strand
GAAAAAGTCCGCCATGCTGTCTTGTCGCAGTCCGCCCATCTTTCTCGGGTGCGGCGGCGTACGATAAAAGTGACTTTGTGCGCTTTTCCTGCTCGGTCGGGTCTTAAGCAGCCGCAAGGCACGCTGCCGCTAAAGGTTGAGGCTTACGTGTGCGGGATCACCGGAGTGGCTTGGACCGGCGATGCGGAGCCGGTCGCCCTCGACGTCGTCTGGCGGATGACGAACGTCCTGGCCCATCGCGGGCCCGACGACTCGGCGGTTTATCATTCCGCCGCCGGCCGCACCTTCTCGCGACACGATTCCCCGCCGGATCGTTTCGCCGCGTCACGAACCCCCGGAGCCGCTCTCGGCTTTCGGCGTTTGGCGATTATCGACCTGGTGACCGGGCAGCAGCCGCTGGCCAATGAAGATGAGACGGTGTGGATCGCCTTCAATGGCGAGATCTACAACTACTGCGAACTGCGTCCCGATTTGGAGAAGCGCGGCCATCGGTTTCGCACTCACAGCGACACCGAGACGATCGTGCACCTCTACGAGGAGTACGGTCCCAAGTGCGTCGAGCGCCTGCGCGGAATGTTTGCGATCGCCATCTGGGACGAGCGTCGCCAGCAACTCTTCCTGGCTCGCGACCGGCTCGGCAAGAAGCCGCTGTTTTATCGACTCGAAAGGGACCGCCTGCTCTTCGGCAGCGAGCTGAAAGCCCTGCTGCAGTTTCCCGGGGTGCCGCGCGAAGTGGATCCGGCAGCGCTCGACGCCTATTTGACGTATCAGTACGTGCCGCACCCCGAGTGCATCTTGCGCGGCTACCACAAGCTGCCGCCCGGCCATTGGGCCATTTACGAGAAGGGGCAGTTGCAAGTCGAGCGCTATTGGGCGCCCCCTTTCGCCGATGTTCCGAACGTGACAAACGGAAAGCGCATTCATCGGCTCAAGCCCTACGAGTCCTGGAAAGATGAGCTGCGCGAGACGCTCACCGAGGCTGTGCGCTTGCGGCTGCGCAGCGATGTGCCGCTGGGCGCGTTTTTGTCGGGGGGCATCGACTCGACGATCATCTCCGGCTTGATGCAACAGCTTTCTCAGCAGCCAATCCACACGTTTTCGATCGGCTTTCCCGTCAAGCGATTCGACGAAACGTCATACGCCCGCGAGGCAGCCAAATTCCTCGGCACGCAGCACCACGAACAGGTCGTCGAGCCGCACGCCTTGTCGATCCTTCCGAAGCTCATCTGGCATTACGACGAGCCGTTCGCCGACAGCTCGGCCATCCCGACGATGTACCTCTCGGAGATGACCCGCCGCGAGGTGACGGTCGCGCTCTCCGGCGACGGTGGGGACGAGCTGTTCTGCGGCTACGACCGGTATCGAGCGGTGCGGATCGCCGAGCGCACCGATCGCCTGCCAGGCTGGATGAAGCGATTCTTGTCGGCTCCACTCTGGCAGCGGTTGCCCAGCTCGGTGGAGCAGAAATCGTTTCGGCGGCGGCTGAAGCGGCTGCTGGCCGAGCTTTCGAAACCTCCCGAGCGGCGTTATCTGCGCTGGATCAACATCTTTGATGACGGCCGACGACGCGCCCTTTACACCGACGAATTGGCGGAGCAATTGGGGACGGTCGACTCGGCGGACTTTCTGCTCGACGCCTACGGCCAGTGCCCGGGCCGCGACTTCATCACACGGACGACCTGCGCGGACGTGCTGACCTATCTTCCCTGCGACATCCTCACCAAAGTCGACATCGCCAGCATGGCCTACGGCCTCGAAGCCCGCTGCCCTTTCTTGGACACCGAAGTCGCCGAGCTGGCGGCCCGAATGCCAATCGAGTTCAAGCAGACCTCAGGCGGCGGCAAGCGGATCCTGATCGACACGTTCCGCGACCTGCTGCCCCCCTCGATCCAGACGCGGTCGAAGATGGGTTTCGGCGTGCCGCTGGATCACTGGTTCCGCGGCGAGCTGCGACCCCTGCTGTTCGACACGCTTCTCGATTCCCGGAGCCTCTCTCGCGGCTACTTCCGCTCGGACAGCGTCTGCCGCCTGATCGAAGAGCACGACGCACAACGTTGGGACCACAGCTACCGGCTGTGGGCCCTGCTGGTCTTCGAGCTGTGGCAGCGCACCTACCTCGACCCAGCCGTACCGCCCGCGGCACCCGTCGCCGACATCGTCAACGCGCACTCACCGGCAGCCTGATCGCGGCCAGGCGAACTGGGCCAGTTGTGGATGGAGAGGAAAGAGCTGCGTCCCCTTTTCCGCCTCCTTTTCCGCCTCCCGACGCGCGTGTCGCTATCGATCGCGCGAGGCTGCCATCCGCCCCATCCGTCCGCTTCGGTAGGCGTCGATCGTATGGCGGATTTCTTCCGGCGTCCGCGTCTTGCCAGCGTTCCAGATCGTGTCCATGAACTCATGATGGCCAATCCGGCTCACTCCGCGCTCGATCGCGCCCATGATGGCCCACCAATCACCCTGCTTCAGAGCGTGCGACGGAATCCAAAGCCCGGGCAACGATGTGCTCATAATCAGCTCGTGATCGGCGGTCGTGATCACCGAGAACTTGCCGTCCATCAGACGATTCCAGATCCACTGAAGCGGCTGCGTGAGGCGGACTGCGACGTACTCGATCACTTGGGCGTTCTCGAAGCACTCCCGCCGGTGTTCGTAGTCGAGTAGGCTGTTTTCCGGGAAAACGTCCAGGACAAAATTGGGCGGCCCCTTGAAGAACTCATACGAGGGGCCGGGATCGCATTGCTTGAGCGGACCGTGGTTGACCTGCACGACGATGCCGGGACAGAACCGAGTGCCGTCTTGCAATTCGACTGTCGCGTGGACGCAACAGTACAAGCCCGGCGAGAACAGCCGGTAATAATTGATGCACGTTGCAAGATCGGTCAAAAGAGCGGATTGACCGACATCGAGTTCATGGCACATGACGACGCCTTTTGGGACGGACTGAGAAACTCGCCGGAAGCGTGCCTGCCGGGGGGCAGAAAAGGGGCAGAAAAGGGGACGCAGCTCTTTAACCCGAGTTAACCGTGAGCCACAAAAGAGCTGCGTCCCCTTTGTTTGCCGCCGGCTGTTCCGCCTGCGGCACCGGTCGCCGACATCGTTAACGTGCACTCGCCGGCGGCGTAACCCGGCCAGGCCGACCGGGCCAGTTGTGGATGGGGAGGAAAGAGCTGCGCCCCCTTTTCCGCCCCTCT
>DASPSM010000549.1:0-5228 GCA_035623955.1 Planctomycetaceae bacterium | reverse complement strand
GAGCGGACCGATCGAGCGGATGTTGGGCGTGGCAATTCCACTGGGCCCGCGCGATTTCTATTTAAAGCTGACGGGGAGTGACGCGGCCATCAGCGACGTGCGCGACGCATTCCGACAATTTGCCCGCGACGCGCGGCCGACGCAGTAGACAAGTCCGCTGCAGGTGCACGTCGCGGCCGCAACGCCTCGCGGGAGGAAACACCGGCGACAGTTCACGGCGTGGCCGCAACGCCTCGCGGGAGGAAATGCCGGCGACAGTCCACGGCGTGGCCGCATACGTCTCGCGGGAGGAAATGCCGTCGACGGTTCACGGCATGGCCGCAACAAATTAATTGCGGCGGCTGGAGCGGCAGATGGCGTAGAGGGCGACTCCGATCAGCACGACGACGATCGCCCAGTCGAGGACCGGCCAGCTGCCGCCGCTCTCCGCAGCCACGTCAGGAGCCGAAGTGGTTGCTGTCTTCTTGGCCTGGGCGAGCAAGGGCAGGATGGTCGCCGACCAGTCGGCCTGCGCGACCCGAGCGGTTTGCAGTCCCCAGACAATCGGCAGAACCAGGAGCCGCAAGGCGGTCCAGGCCTTCCGCCGACCGGTGAGTGAGCGACTCGCAAGTTTCAACATCCCAGCAGCTCCGCGACGGGGATCCGCAAGTCCCGATACTGGCGGCTCGGAACCGAGACCGTCTGCCAGCTTTGCGATCGCGCCTGCATGGCCGCGCGGTATTCGTCCACCCAGACGCCGAAAAAGGAATAGACGCGGCCCCGGTGGAAAAACGCCCCCTCGCCGCTGCCCCGCTGGCTGGTTGCCCCGGACCCCGCGCCCGCGCCCGACCCCGTCCCCGACGCCTCCCTCGCCAGTTCGTCGGCAGCGGCCGCGTCGAGCAGGTCGTAGGCGAAGACGAGCATCGAACGAAAGCCGTCGCCGAACACCTCCTGCCAGCGCACGAGGCTGTCGAGGTCGTCCTTCGTCGCCCAATTTTCCCACTTGTGGCCGGCCCGCGTGCGGCGGGGGCCGCAGCCGGAGGGAAACCGTCTCCCTTTGACGTCCACGAGCAGGTTGCGGTTCCCGGGCGCGGTGACGATGAAATCCATCGACTTCAGCGAGACCTGCTCGAGCTGGGCGCGGCGCGCCTCGTCGACGACGACGAACGCAATGCCCGCGCGGCGGAGATACGCCTCGAACGCCGCGTCGTAATGGTTGGTCCGCTTCGCCATTGCCCGCCCCGAGTCCGCCGCTTCGCTAGAACCCGCGACTTTTCTTCCACGGCACCGACCATCTTAAAACAAGACAAAACGTTTTGCGAGAGGGCGTTTTTTGCCTGACCGATCGGCGCGAAGCGCCTTGCTGGTCGTTGGGCGCGTCGTCAACGCTTTTCCGGCGTCCGCACCAACTGGGGATCTCGATTGCGCGAGAAAGGCAATTCATTCACCACAAAGACACCAAGGCACCAAGAAACTCAAAGCGATTCTCAGTGTCTTTGTGCCTTTGTGGTGAAAAGAACGCGAAGCGTTCCGCCGATCGCGCGCTGTGCCCCGTTACGCGACGCTGAAATTCAGCTCCGGCTCGTCGGCCGGCTTTTTCGCGGCCGCGTCGGCGGCCGCCTCTTCGACGGTCGGACGCGGGGACCGAGGCCGAAAAGCCTCGAAATCTTCGAGCTTGTATTCGGGGAGCATCACGTTGATGCGTTTTTCGATCTCGGTGAGCTGGTCCCCTTGCTCGCGGGTCACGAAGGTGATGGCCCAGCCCTTCTCTTTCGACGACAGGCGGCCGGTGCGGCCCACGCGGTGGATATAGTCGTCGCAGTATTCGGGCACGTCGTAGTTGACGATGTGCGAGATGCCGCGGACGTCGATCCCCCGCCCCACCACGTCGGTCGCGACCAGCAGGCGAATCTTCCCGGCGCGGAACCGGGCCATCACCTGGTCGCGCTTCGTCTGCGGCAGATCGCCGTTCATCATCGCCACGCCGGGGAGTTTTCCCGCGAAGCGGCGATAGAGCCGCTCGGCTCCGCGCTTGGTGCGGGTGAAGACCAGCGCCTGCTGCGGACGCTCGGCCGCCAGGATGCGGACCAGTACCCCGAACTTCCGGTCCTCGTCGACGGTCATGTAATACTGGTCGATCGTGTCGACGACGATCGTGTCTTCCGAGAGGTCGACCCGTTTCGGGTCGCGCATGTAGCGCTTGGCCAGCCGCTCGACCGGCGGCGGCATCGTGGCCGAAAGCAACAGCGTCTGCCGCTCGGTCGGGCAGCGCCTGAGGATCTTTTCGATATCGGGGCGAAAGCCGATATCGAGCATCCGGTCGGCCTCGTCGAGCACGGCGATCTTCACCGAGTCGAGATTGAGGGCCCGGCGCTCGATCAGGTCGATCACGCGGCCCGGCGTGCCGATGGCGATCTCGACCCCCTTCCGCAGGTCGTTGAGCTGCGGCTTCAGCGGCCGGCCGCCGACAAACACCGCCGTGCGATATTCGTGGTTGGCCGCCAGGCGATGACACTCGGTGGCGACCTGTTCGGAGAGCTCGCGGGTAGGACACAGGACCAGCGCCTGGGTCCGGGTATCGTTGGGATCGAGCCGCTCCAGAATCGGCAGCACAAACGCGGCCGTTTTACCCGTCCCCGTGCGGGCCTGTCCGGTGCAATCGTCCCCTTTCAGGGCGATCGGAATGAAGGCGGCTTGAATGGGGCTCGGCGATTCGAAACCGACAGTACGCAGTCTTTGGAGGCTTCTTTCACTCAGGCCCAAGTCGCTGAAGGCGACCGCGGGCGAACTCGACACTTGCGACAAAATCTCACCAATCCTCGAGCCTCCCTGCGTGAGGGGAACGCTCCGACAACTGTTTCACTCCTTGGCCCTGCCACCGGACTTTCCGGGAGAGCCTGCACGCAAAGTGATTTGGCCGCGTCACTTGGCCGCTTTTACCCCGCGACCAAATCTCCGGCAAAACGCCGCGACGCACTCAATTTTCTGCTTAAGGATAAGCCAGCAGGCAGGATAGGTCAACTGCGCCTGACGCATCGACCGGCGCCCTCTCCCGCGTGGACGTCGAAAATCTCTGGCAGATCTGGTTTTAAATCCCGGCCCTGCTTTTAAGTCCGCCGCTTGGAGTCAGGGGGTGACGGATGAGGGATAGGGCAAGTTGAGGTCCGACGTCTTTTCCCCGTTCTTGCCCGCCCGCTCGCCCAGAATCTCTTTCAGCTCGGCCTGCCCCAAGCTCTCTCGCTCCAAGAGCGCCCGCGCGAGCCGCTCGAGTTCGTCGCGGTGTTCGGTGACGAGCTGCACCGCCCGCTCCTGGGCCGACGTCAAAAATCGCTGCACCTCGCGATCGATAACGTGAGCCGTCTCTTCGCTGAACTTCCGCTGCTCGTGAATCTCTTTGCCCAAAAAGGGATGCTCTTCCCCCTGCCGGAACGCGACAGGGCCGATCACTTCGCTCATGCCCCAGTGGGCCACCATGCGGCGGGCCAGCTGCGTCGCTTGCCGCAGATCGTCTTCGGCGCCGGCGGAATATTCGTCGAACATCAACCGCTCGGCCGCGCGGCCGCCGAGAATGAAGGCCAGCTGGCTGTGGAGCCGCTTCTCTCCCGCGTTGTAGCGCTCTTCGTCGGGCATCAGCTGCGTGACCCCCAGCGAGCGTCCGCGGGGAATGATCGTGACTTTGTGGATCAAATCGACGTCGGGCAAGAGCCACGCCAACAGCGCGTGCCCCGACTCGTGGTAGGCGGTGATCTCTTTTTCCTGTTCGTTCAAGATGTCCTCGCGGAGCGGGCCCAACAGGATCTTGTCGCGGGCGTGCTCGAAATCTTCCATCTCGACCGCGCTCTTCGAGACCCGGGCCGCGATCAGAGCCGCTTCGTTCACGAGGTTTCGCAAGTCGGCCCCCGAAAAGCCGATCGTCCCCGAGGCGATCGTCTCCAAATCGACGTCGTCGGCCAGCGGCACCTTGCGGCAATGGACCTTGAGGATGGCGGTGCGGCCGTCGCGCGTGGGGCGGTCGATCGTCACGTGCCGGTCGAAGCGGCCCGGCCGCAACAGGGCCGGATCGAGGACGTCGGGGCGGTTGGTGGCCGCCAGCACGATCACCGCTTCGGTCTGCTGGAAGCCGTCCATCTCGCTTAAGATCTGATTGAGCGTCTGCTCGCGCTCGTCGTGCCCCCCACCGAAGCCGGCTCCCCGCTCGCGGCCGACGGCGTCGATCTCGTCGACGAATAAAATGCAGGGAGCGTTTTCCTTGGCCGTGCGGAACAGGTCGCGGACGCGCGAAGCGCCCACGCCCACGAACATTTGAATGAACTCGGAGCCGTTGATCGAAAAGAAGGGAACTCCCGCCTCGCCGGCGACCGCCCGTGCCAACAGGGTCTTGCCCGTGCCGGGCGGCCCCATCAACAGCACGCCCTTGGGGATCTGCGCGCCGAGCCGCTCGAACTTGCCGGGGTTCTTGAGGAACTCGACGACCTCCTGCAGCTCGAGCTTCGCCTGCTCCAGAGCGGCCACGTCTTCGAACGTGGTGCGCTGCTCCGACGGCTGAAAGCGCTTCGCCTGGCTGCGGATGAAGTTCCCCATCATCCCGCCCCCCAGCGGATCGACGTTCCGCCGCATCATGTAGATCAGAAAGAAGATGAACACGACCGACGCGACCAGCCAGAAGAGGGTCTGCTGAGCGTAGCTCGGCTCCCGCTGGGCGGCGTCATAATCGGCCACGTTCTTCTCGAGCTTCTGCCAGAACTGCGGGTCCCGCGAAACTCCCTCCGGAATGATGGTGTTGAACTCTTCCGTCAGCTTGTCCGAATTCGGAGTGGGGGGCGGAGGGGTCTTCTTCCACGCGCCGGTCAGATTCTCGCCGTAGACTTTGACGCTTTTGACGTTCCCCTTTTCGAGCTGGCTCTGAAAGAAGCCGAAAGAGACGCGGGTTCCCGTGTTGCCCGGGCCGCGGAAGAGCCAGATGACCGCGATTGCCACGAGGCACAACATCACCAGCCAAGGCACGAACGACATCGAGCGGGGGGGCTCGTCGAAGCGGCGACGCGGTGCGGGGCGGCGGGAAGGGGACGGGGGCGTGGGGGGCGTCGAATTGGGTCGATTCACCGGCGTCGGCGAGTCCATGCTCGATCTCAGAAGGCTCAGATCTTAGCGGCGGTCTTCGCGACGCAACCCTACTCCGTCGGTGGCCCCAAGGCCGCAAGATACCGAAGGTTAACCGCGGCCAGACTGGTTGGCAACCAAATCTGCGG
>DASPSM010000167.1:0-30632 GCA_035623955.1 Planctomycetaceae bacterium | reverse complement strand
CTCGTCGACCGCGTGCGCAAGGAAATCACGCGCGGCAAGGTCCTCACCGACGATTGGCTCAACGTCAATCGCGTCTGGCACCAGATGGGGGGCCGGTCGACGGCGACGATGATGTTCGGCCACGTCGAAACGCTGGCCGAGCGGATCGAACACCTGGAGCGTTTGCGACAACTTCAGGACGAGACGGGCGGCTTTACCGCGTACATTTGCTGGACGTTTCAGCCCGACAACACAGCCATGTCGCATATCCCGCCGGCCGGAGCCTTCGAGTACTTGAAGACGCAGGCCGTCAGCCGCCTGTACCTCGACAACTTTGCGAACATCCAGTCCTCCTGGGTGACCCAAGGAGAGAAGATCGGACAGATGGCCCTGTTCTTCGGTGCCAACGACATGGGCAGCCTGATGATCGAGGAGAATGTCGTCGCTCAGGCCGGGACGGTGTATTACCTCTCTTTGGAGACGATTCGTCGCTGCATTACAGAGGCCGGCTACATTCCACGGCAGCGGAATGTCTTTTATCAGTACATCGACGACTACGATCCGGTCGCGACGCCAACAGCGCCCCCACCACGGACGGTACCGGCCCTTCCACCCGCTGGATTGGTTTCCCTGAACTGATCCTCCCCTAGGATTCGTTTGGCACAACTGCTCCCACTGAACCTTTCGGCCAGGCTCCCCACCCACGCTAAGTTCCTTTGAGCGTGAGGGATGTGTCGAGCATGTGAGTTGCCAGACGCGATTCGGCAGACTCGCGTTCCAGCCCGTCCCGGTGTGCTGTCGGACCCTTGCAGTGATGGGTTAGACTTGAGAAGTGCGTCCCCGGAGCGGGCCACCGACCGGATCCCTGATGATTCACGTCTCAGAACTGTCGAAGCACTTCAACGACTTCCGGCGAGGAAGCATCGTCGCGCTCGACGGCGTCTCGTTCGACGTCCGTCCCGGCGAGATCTTCGGACTTTTGGGGCCCAACGGCGCCGGCAAAACGACCTGCCTGCGGCTGCTGAGCACGGTCCTCACCCCGACGAGCGGCGTCGCCACGGTCGCCGGTTACGACGTATTGACCCAGGCGGCCGAGGTCCGGGCGCGGATCGGCTTCATGTCGGGCAACACGGGCATCTACGACCGCATGACGGCCTGGGAGCTCGTCGAATACTTCGCCCGCCTTTACGGCATGGAGGAACCTCTTTTGTCCCAGCGGATCGATGAGGTCTTCACCACTTTGCAGATGCACGAGTTCCGCGACGTCCTCGGATCGAAGATGTCGACGGGCATGAAGCAGAAGGTTTCCATCGCCCGGACGATTGTGCACAATCCCCCCGTATTGATTTTCGATGAGCCGACCACAGGGCTCGACGTGCTGGTGGCGCGGGCCGTGCTCAAGGCGATCGCGTCGCTGCGCGAACAAGGGAAATGCATCATCTTTTCGACGCACATCATGCGCGAGGTCGAAAAACTCTGCGACCGCGTGGCCATCATCCATAAAGGCCGCATCCTGGCGGCCGGCACTCCCGCCGAGCTCTTGCAACGCTTCCGGCAGTCCGACTTCGAGGAGCTGTTCTTCGCGCTGATCTCATTGGCCGAGGAAAGGATGGCGGCCACCGCATGAACGGCAAGAACGTCCGCCTCGTCTTTTTGCGCGAGGTCCGTGATCAGATCCGCGATCGTCGAACGCTGTTCATGATCGTCGTGCTGCCGCTGTTGCTCTACCCGGGGCTGGCGATCGGAATGGTGCAGATCTCGTTTCTGTTCAAGGAACAGCCGCGGACGATCGTGCTCCTGGGCACCGACAACCTGCCGGCCGACCCTCCGCTTTTGAGCGATGACCACTTCGATTCGCGCTGGTTCACCGTCCCCGACGATGCCGACAAACTCCACGTGATCCACGACGGCAAACGCCAGCCCGCGGGCGAGGTATCGTCGCAGGACAAAGCGGACGCGGAGTCAACTGCGGCTCTGCTCGAAGAGGGTCGCGAGCTGGCCGGCAAATCGCAGCGGCTCGAGGAGCTGCAAAAAAAGCTGGACGCCGTCCGCAACGAGCATAACGCGGCGGGGGAACAACGGCTGGACGACCAGATTCGCTCGCTCAAAGACGAGTTGGCCGAGCGCTTCAGCAGCTCGAAGATCCAGGTGCTGATTGTCGCGCCCTCCGGACTCAAGCAGGAGGTCGAGCGGATCAATCGCATCCTGGCGGCGCGCGGCAACGATGCAAAGCCCGATGCCGGCGAGGCCGACAAAGTGCGGCTCCTCGTCGTGCAAAACAGCGCCGACGAGAAATCGGCCTTTGCGTATCAGCGCGTGCGGCTGGCGCTCACCGCGTGGGAACAGCGGATCCTGCAGGAACGGCTCCGCGAGGCCAGGCTCCCGGCGACGCTGGCAAAACCGGTCGATCCCGAGACGCTCGACGTGGCCATCGCGCGCCAGGTTTCCGCCAGCTTGTGGAGCAAGTTGTTCCCCACCCTCCTGATCATCATGGCGGTCACCGGCGCTTTCTATCCGGCCGTCGATGTGGCGGCCGGCGAGAAAGAGCGCGGCACAATGGAGACGCTTTTGATTTCGCCGGCGCGGCGCAGCGAGATTGTGCTCGGCAAGTTCTTCACCGTCGTGACGTTCAGCATCTCGACGGTGCTGCTGAACGTGTTGAGCATGGGAATTACCGGAAAGTACCTGATCTCGCTGGCGCGAAACGAAGCGCTGACGCGGATGGGGGCCGACTCGCTTTCGTTCCCCGGCCCGTGGGAGCTGATGTGGTTGATGCTCTTGTTATTGCCGCTGTCGGCCTTTTACAGCGCGGTCAGCCTGGCGCTGGCGACGTTCGCCCGCAGCACAAAGGAGGGGCAATACTACCTCACTCCGCTGCTGTTGGTGACACTGGGTCTCACCATGTTTTGCCTGTCGCCGGTGGTTGAGATCGACCCGTTCTACAGCGTCCTGCCGGTAGTCGGTCCGGCCCTGTTGCTTAAGGAAGTCCTCGCCTCGCCGGGAAGCACGGCGCCGCTTGTCTATGGAATCCCCGTTTTGGCCACGAGCATCGCCTACAGCCTGGCCGGACTGTGGTGGGCCATTGAGATGTTCAATCGCGAGGACGTGCTGTTCCGCGAGGCCGAGCGGTTCAATGTCCGGTTGTGGATCCGCCACCTGCTCCGCGACAAGGAGCCGACGCCCAGCTTCGCGGAAGGGGGCCTCTGCTTCGTGCTGATCATGCTGCTGCAATTTGTCGCCTTCCGATTTCTGCGCAGCGGAGTCGTGGTGACCGACGGGCGGATCGAATCGGGATCGGCTCTCAGGCTGCTGCTGATCCAGCAGATGGTCTTTATCGGCTCGCCGGCACTCTTCATGGGCATTATGCTCACGACGAGCGTGGTGCGGACGTTCCGGTTGAGGATGCCCAATTGGCGTTACCTGGGCGCCGCCTGTGTGTTGCCCCTGGCCGTTGGGCCGCTCTCCGTGACGCTACAAACCTGGCTGCAAGGCTGGTTCTTTCCGCCGATTCCCAAACAAGTGGAAGAATTCATGCAGGCAGTCGGCGAGCCCACGCTTCCGCTCTGGTTCGTGCTGCTGGCCATGGCCGTTGCGCCGGGAATCTGCGAAGAGCTGGCGTTTCGCGGCTTTGTGTTGAGCGGCTTCGCTCGCTCGGCCCGTCCCGGAGTGGCAATTGGCCTTTCCGCGGTCGCGTTCGGCGTCTTTCACATCATCCCGCAGCAGGTCTTCAATGCGACTCTGATGGGACTCATCCTGGGGCTGCTAGCGATCCGCAGCGGAAGCCTGCTTCCCTGCGTGTTGTTCCACATCACTTATAACTCGATCGAACTGGTGACGACCCGGGCCGGTGACTCGCTCGTGCGAACGCCCGTGCTGAAGTGGTTTCTCATCGGCAAGACATCACGGATCGGCTACAGCACTCCGGCGCTGGTCCTCGCGGGCGCTATCGCAACCGTGTTGATCGCCTGGCTCATCGTGGACGGTCGCAAGGCGAGGATTCGAACCGCGAGTGCCGGGGAGACCGCCCCCGGACGGCTCCCTGCCACGGACTTCCAAGCCAGCCAAGCCAGCCCTGCCCCGCGAATCGATCCGTGGATGACGCGGCCCGGCATTTAAGCCTTCGTGTCGCCTCGGCAAAATGAGCTTGCCGTTGCGCACCGTGATCGGCCGACTCTGCGACGGGAATCGCGCACGTGGATGTGGAAAGCTTTCGACCGCCGGCGCTGACCGCGTTCACGGTTCGTGCCCGCTGGATTTTTCCCGTCGCGGGGATGCCAATCTCTGGGGGAGCGGTTGAGGTTGGCGCGGACGGACGGGTCCTCGCAATTCACCGCCATCCGCCCGCGGGCGCAGTCGACCTGGGCGACGTGGCGATCGTTCCCGGACTCGTCAATGCGCACGCCCACCTCGAATTCAGCGATCTGACGCAACCGCTTGCGCCGGCCAGACCCTTTGCGCAGTGGTTGCGGATCCTGCTGGCCGACCGTCGCCGCAGGGGGGACGCCAGACGAGCTATTGCCGCGGGACTGGCAGAATCGGGGCGCAGCGGCACGGTTGCCGTCGGCGACGTCGATACGCACGGTCAGCCCGACCAGTATCCAATCGATGCGGGAACTCAGGTCGTGGCGTTTCGCGAATTGCTCGGACTCGATTCGGCGACGATCGCGCTTCGCATCGGAACGGCGACTGAATTCCTCGACCAACCGGCGGGATTAGGCAGCCCGGCCGTTCGGGGGCTGAGTCCCCACGCGCCCTATACCGTGCATCCCCGACTCTTGGGCGCGGTGATCTCGCTCTCAATGACTCGAAGATGCCCGGTGGCGATCCACCTGGCCGAGACTCGCGCCGAGCTGGAATGCCTCAACTCCGGGACCGGCGAACTCGTGGACTTGCTGAAGGAGGCCGGGATCTGGCAAGGGGCGCACTATGCTTCCGGCACGCGGCCGCTCGATCTCCTGCGCCGACTCGAGCCGCTGCACCGTGTCGTGATTGCTCACGGAAATTACCTCGCTGACGATGAGCTTGATTTTCTGGCTCGAAAGCCAAATTTCGCACTGGCGTACTGCCCGCGAACCCACGCCTTTTTCGGACACGAGGAGCACCCCTGGCGCCGGCTGGCGGCACGCGGAGGCATCGTCGCCATCGGAACCGATGGGCGTTGCTCGAATCCGGACTTGAGCATTTGGCATGAACTCCAGTTCCTGCGCTGGCACTTGCCCGCTTGCGACCCTGCGGAACTGCTCCGCATGGGAACGCTGAATGGCGCAATCGCCCTGGGACTTGACGACCGACTGGGGACGATCGAGCCCGGTAAGTCGCCGGGTTTGGCAGCCATTCGACTTGGCCACGTGGGAGCGACCGATCCCTACGACGACCTCCTTCACGAAAAATCCGAGGTGTTCGACCTGTTTGTGAGGTGACACCGCGCTGACCTGCGCGGCCGTTCGGTTCCGACGCTCACGTCGAAGCCCGGCGCGTTTTCAACTCGTGATCGTTCCGCTACCCTAGGACGCATTCCCGCTTTGTGTCTGCTCGCGTTGAGGACGGAGATTGATCGCGTTTGGGCCGGCAACTGAATGGAACCCGCTGATTGCTCATGCGGAGTTCTTCAGCCTGATTGATTGGGACCCCGCTGTCCCCAAGATGCTGAGGCAAAGCGCCCAAGCCGGCGATTGGCAGCGCACCGTGCGACTGCTGACGAAGATCGCCCACGGTCGGCCGATGTCATTCGCTCCGAATGGAGATGAGCACAAGCAGTCACTTTGGTCGCTCCATGAGTTCGAATGCCCGCAGCGCGCGTCTCGCCTGATCTCCGCCTGGCAGGCTTTTCCGCTCAAACCGGCGTCGCGTCGCCGGACTGGAACCGGAGCCCGTGCGATCGAAATGAACGGGCAGCAGCGGCAGGCTTTGCGGGCCGGAAAACAACCCGGCGGACCGGCCGGTGAATTGGCTGCGGCGGCCGAACAATGGCTGCTTAGCGCCGCCGAGAGTCCTTCCGTTCTGCCCCTTGAGCGACTCGTATTATTTGAGATCCTCCGAGACGCCGCGTCACAAATCCGAATCGACCTGGCTGCCCGACTTTGGCGAGCAGCTCTGAGGATTTCGATCGCACACTTGAACGGCGCTGATCGACCGCGCCATGACACCAGATCACTCAACGACTCTGGCAGCGAGCTCGCTCGAGCAGCCCTACACTCGGAGCTCATGTGGCAAGCTGGCCTGCTCTTCGCGCCCGTCGCGGGCTCTGCGGCTCTCCGCGACAGGGGCCGCGCTCACCTGTGGAGCTTACTGTCCAACTCAACCGACGCCGCCGGAGTCCCTGCCGCTGGAGCGCTCCCGAACTTGCCGGCTTGGATGACCTCGCTGGTGCGTGCGCGCGTGTGGGGCCGCGGCTTTGGCCAGCCCTTGTTCAGTGCGGCGCAAGAAAAGCGTTTTCGTGCGATCGTGCATTCGATCGCCAAGCTCTGCCGCGAAGACGGCAAACCCGGGTTCGTCGGCGGAGAGGCGAATGGCCTGGTCCGTGTCTGGTCGACCGCCGCAGCCACGTTTCCGGCTCGGTTGCAGCTAACGTCGCCCGCCGCCCGCTACCTCCTCTCCCTCGACAGAGGAAATAATGGCGCCGGCACTCGCATCGCGCGGGCCTTTCGCAACGGAAAGCGGCCGAATGGGACTGTGCAGGACGACTCCGTGCAACCTGTCTTCCAATCGGACGAAAGTCGCCTTGCTTGTCTGCGCAGCCGATGGTCGACGACCGCCGATTCGGTTTTCGTCGCGCATCTCGGCCGATTCCCATCTGTGGAATTAGCAATCGGGGGAACGGCTTTGCTGGCGGGCGATTGGGAGTTCGATCTACGGGTTGACGGGCAGTCGGTCGACACGGCCGAATGGAATTGCGTCTGTTGGCACTCGGATGACGATGGAGATTACCTCGAACTGCACAGCCAGGCTGCCGAAACGCGAATCGAACGACAGATCTTTCTATCGCGAACTGACGGCTTTGCTCTCCTCGCCGAGGCCGTCTCCGCAGACGGCCACTCAAAGATCGAGATCACGTCGAGACTGCCCCTGGCGGCCGGCTGCGCGTCACTCGCCCAAACGCGGACGCGAGAGTGTCGCCTGCTGCGCGACGGGGCCTCGGCGCGAGTCTTTCCGCTGGCTCTCAATTGCTCGCGCGTGGAGGGGGCCCCGGGCCGATTCGGCGCGACCGAGGGGCGACTAACGCTCGAACAGGGCGGTGTGAGGGGAATCTACGTGCCGGTGGTGTTCGACTGGAATCCAGTGCGCCGCCGCAGCCCGGCCGCCTGGCGGCGGTTGACTGTTGCTGTCGGCGGGGCGGCCGTGCCGTCAAGCGAAGCCGCAGGCTTTTTGCTGGAGGTCGGCCGGTCGAAATGGCTGATTTATCGCAGCCTCGCTTCGACCCTTGAGCCCCGCTCGGTCCTCGGCCAGCATACAATGTACGAGACGATGCTGGGCCGATTCGTAAGGGGCGACCTCGAACCGATTATCCAGGTTGAGCAGGCAACCAGAAAGTGCGAATGAGTAAGACTGTGCTC
The DNA here is from genome assembly GCA_035623955.1 of Planctomycetaceae bacterium. GTDB lineage: Bacteria > Planctomycetota > Planctomycetia > Planctomycetales > Planctomycetaceae > DASPSM01. The sequence goes on along the minus strand of DASPSM010000167.1, from coordinate 23,100 downwards.
GTCCGATATGGCGCAATCTCCGAGGTCGCGCGGTTTGTCAACGCGAGTGGAACTCCGCTAACCCGCGGAACGCATGTCGTCATCCAAAGCCACCGCGGATTGGAAAGCGGCTTGCTCCTGGAAGACGCCCCCGCCGACGCGGATCGCCGGGCCGATGATGAAACCGCCAGTGCGCCTGAGGAAGACACGGCTCGGATCGTTCGCCCCCTCACCGACGACGATCGCCACGCCGACCGGCTCCTCAGGTCTGATTGCCAGGAACAATATGCCCACTGGCAGGCGCGCATCCGGGCATGGAAGCTGCAACTCGAATTGATCGACCTTGAATGGACGCTCGACCGTTCCAAGCTGATTCTCTATGTGCTGAACGACCGCGGGCCCGAATGCACGCGGCTCGCGCTCCAGTCCGCGGCGGCCGGCCTCGGAATCGTTGAAGTGCAGTCGGTTGGACCAGACGGACTTGTGCCGATGGAGACCGGTCACGGATGCGGCTCGGGCGGATGCGGCTCCGGCGGTTCGAACGGCTGTTGTCATTGACATGAGCGATTCCGAATTCGCCAGGATTCAAGAGGTCAACCTTTCGCAGGGCCCGACAGCGGCCGTCGACGAGCTGGTTCGCACGCTCGAAGCGCAGCGCGACTGGCACCGGTTGTTCGACGCGATGTTGCTCAAGAAAAAACTCGAAATGGGGCTCCCGACAATCCGCCCCTCGTCGTTCGATTCGGTCCCGGAAAGTCGCCAGTCAGAGTTTGAGGAATCGTACATCGAGGCGGCTCGCCGTGTTGGCCGCGCCCTGCTTGCGGAAAACAACATCCCGCAGGCCTGGATCTATCTGCGGACGGTGCGCGAACCGCAGGCGGTGGCCGACGCCTTGGAGAGTATCGATGCCCAGAACGGCCTTCCCGAAAATGTCGACGACCTGATTTCGGTCGCGCTCTACGAACGGGCGCATCCCGTCAAGGGCCTTGAGCTGATGCTTAAGTCGCGCGGGACTTGTAACACGATCTCGGCCTTTGACCAGGCGATCGCGCAAATCTCCACGGATGAACGGCTGCGGGGAGCCGAATTGCTGGTCGGACACTTGTACGACGAGCTGCTGCAATCGGTCTGCCGCGACATCGAACGCAGGAATGCCGAGGAGGCCGCCAGGCCGGCAAACTCCGCCGCGAAGCCGGCCACACTGATCGAGGCAATCGTGGGCTGCGATTGGCTGTTCGAGGAAGGAAACTACCACATCGATGTGTCGCACTTGGGGGCCGTCGTCCGCTTCGCCCGGTTTCTCACGCCCGAGAGCCCGCAACTGGCGAAAGCCATCGAGCTCTGCGAATACGGCCGGCGCCTGTCGCGGCAGTTTCAATATCCGTCGGATCCACCGTTTGACGACTATTACGAGGCTCATTCGCACTTTTTCCGGGCGCTGGGAGACTCGGATCGGCAAAGATCGCTCGACTATTTTCGCCAGCGCCTCCGAGCCGCCGCGGAGATCGACGACCGTCGGCTGATTGCCTATGTCCTGGTCGATCTTTTCGTGCGGTGCGGCGCCCTCGACGACGCCGTGCTTGTGGCGGCCGAACATCTGCGCGATCTCGACGAGTCGAGCGGATTCTCGTTCGCCCAGTTGTGCGAGGCGGCCGGCCGGATCGATCTGTTTTGCGACGCGGCTCGCGACAAGGGCGATCTGATCGGGTTTACTTCCGCCCTGGTGGCGCGACCGGCGAAAAACCCCTCGCCGAGCGCGGCTCCGAAGGCCTGAAATTGCGATGGGCCATCCCCGAGACGTGCAGGGGGCACTCGACGCTTCGCGGGCGCAGAACCGCGTGGCGTGGAATCGGCTCGCCGAGTCGGGGAGCGTCTTTGCCAAAGTTGCCACCGATGAGGAGTGCCGCAATCCTCTCGCCACGCTCGACGGCCGCGGCTGGCTGCCCCAATCGGTCGAAGGGCTCGATGTGCTCTGCCTGGCGGCGGGGGGCGGCTGGCAGGCAATCCTGTACGCGGCAGCCGGCGCGCGGGTGACGGTCGTCGACATCAGTCCGGCGATGCTCAAGCTCGACGAGCGAGAGGCGTCGCGCCGGGGGTTGTTCGTGCGGCTCGTCGAGTCGTCAATGGATGACCTCTCGCCTCTGGGTGAATCCGCCTTCGACATCGTGCATCAGCCCGTCAGCAGCTGCTACATTCCGGATATCGGGGCCGTTTACCGCGAGGTCGCCCGAGTGCTTCGCCTGGGAGGGCTCTACGTCAGTCAGCACAAGCAGCCGACGAGCCTCCAAGTGACCCACCGCGATGCCAAGGATCGCTACGTGCTGGGTGTGGAATACTATCACGAGGGACCGTTGCCGGGTGTGCCGGATCGCTCCTACCGCGAGGGGGGTGCCGTGGAATTCCTGCACACGTGGGACGAGCTCGTGGGCGGTCTGTGTCGTGCCGGCTTTGTGATCGAGGACCTGGTTGAGCCGCTCCGAGCCGACGCGAGTGCGAACCCTGGAGAAATTGGGCACCGCGGAAGATTTGTAGCCCCCTACGTCCGCATCAAGGCCCGACGGGCCACTCGCGAGCCTCTGGTTGTGGGCCCGCTTTGGATGCCCTGACGAAATCCGCTGGCCCGCAACATGTAATTCCAACGGTCGAAAAAAAGCGACCGCCCCAGTCGGGGCGGTCGCAGTCGCAATCAAACTAAACAACCGTCAAGCGGTCGTCGCGTCGCAACGTTATTGCTGCGGCAACGAGAAGACCTGCAGGTCAGAACGGTTGCAGAGCAGGTACAGGACGGGCAGAGCAGACGCGCTGCCGATGGCCTGAATGCTCTGGCTCACGTAACGGACAGAACCGTCGGCCAGCGCGATCTGGGCGCCGGCTTCGTGCTGCGAGCTGATGTCGCCCGGATAGCCAACGCGGAAGTAGGTCGCGCTGGGTGCGATCGTTGCCGCGCCGGTCCAGCCGAGGCCGCTACCGTTGATGCCATACAGCGGCGTGAAGCACACGTCGGAGGCCACGGTGTTGCCCGAGGTCTCGGCAGCCGTTGGGCCGCCGGTTCCATCGGCATTCGCCCAGTAGGCGTAGCAGGTCGTGCCGCTGTTCTCCGTGCAGATCCCATTGCCCGACTGGTTCGTCGCCGACTGACCGGTCGAGCAGGTGGCACCTTTGTGCTCGGCCAAGAGAGCTGTGTTGGACGTGCCGTCGGTGATGTCCGCAATGCGGATGCGGCTATCCTCGAACATGACGCCGCCATTATCAACCGGCGGGTTCACCAGCTGGTTGATCAGGTTGAAGTTGCCAGCAGCTTGCCACGCGCCGACGCCGTCTGAAAGTCCCGGCGTGGGAACAGCCAGGTTCGGCATGCCGGAGTTGGCCAGGTAGTCGGACACTGAGGCAACCGCACCACGGTCTTCCATATCGTTGGCCGCGCCGTACAGAGTCACCGCAGTCGTGCCGCTACAGCGCGCCGTGCTGGTGATGTTCACGTCACCCGAGGACGGACACTTGAAGAGTGCCAGGGGGAGCGCGATCTGCTGTAAGTTCTGGTTCGGAGGCGTTGCCGTCGTCGTGTCGGTCATCAGCACGTTGAAGTTCACGAGATCGAAGATCGGACGGAACTCCATGTACGGCAGCAAGAGCATGCCCCACGAGGCTTGGTTTTCAGCAACCCAGCCGCAGGGGAAAACGAAGTTCGTGTCGTGGTAATTGTGGCAGGCCAACGCGAGCTGCTTCATGTGGTTCTTGCACTCGGTGCGCCGAGCCGCCTCACGGGCCGCCTGCACGGCCGGGAGGAGCAGTGCGATCAGGATCGCGATAATCGCGATCACGACCAACAGCTCGATGAGTGTGAACCCCTTCTTTCGTCCCATCATGCGTACACCTTCTCTTTCGGAACACGACGTGGAAATACTTGGGCCGGCAACGAACCGTCCCGTACAAGAACCCACGCGTCAATCGACCTTTCGGTAAGTCCCAACGCTGCTTGTCGTTACCGGCGACTCACCGGCAGTAAACAAAATAAAATTAAGAGTTCCCAAGCAGTCCGATGGAGTCCCAGAAATGTGCGATTTGACACCGAGCGGTTCAGATGCCATCACACACTTGGCGTTTTACTTTGTCAACGAGGAAAAGCCGCAAATTCGTAAAAAATCGCGAATTGCGTTCGCGGAGCAGGGGGTCAGCGACGTATGCCCCGGGCTCCCATTCCATGCCTCTGACAACGCTGTAATCCGACTCGCGACGGCCCAGCTCGTCTTGACGAGATCCGGCCAGTTTGCAACATTCCCCCGCCGCGTCGGACTCTCCCCGGCAAATCGCGGACATCTGTTCAGATCTCAATTCCCAAACCCCTCGCGTGGCCCCAGGATCGGGGCTTTTCGGCAGGCAAAGGAGTGCACAGGCCGTGAAAAAAGTCGTCGTCAAAGCCGCTGCGTTTTTGCTGGTCGCCGGCCTCGTCCCCTCCGCCCTGGTGCGCGGCGATGGGACGGCCCAGGCCGATGCCTCCCCGCACCGGATCGCCCTGATCGACATGGCCCGCGTCTTTAAGAACTACAAAAAGTTCGAGGCCATGCGAGACGAGCTGAAGGGAGAACTCACGAAGTCGGAAGAGAAGTTCAAGGCCATGGCCGAGATGATCAAGAAGGAGCAGGCCGAGCTCAAAAGCTACAAGGAAGGGACCGAAGAGTACTCCCGGGTCGAAAGGACGCTTCTGACCCACACCACGCAGGCCGAGGCCTACCGCAAGAGCCAGCAGCGCGACCTGATCCGCAAAGAGGCCCAGATTTACAAGACGATTTATCTCGAAGTTTCCGACGCCGTCGAAAAGTATGCGACCTACTATCACTACACGCTCGTCCTTCGCTTCAGCGCCGACGAACTCAACGGACAGGAAAACCCCGAAGACGTGATGCGCGGCCTGAACCGCCAAGTCGTCTACTATCGCCCCAGCGACGACATCACCAACGCCATCTGCGAGTTCCTCAACCGCAAGTATCAGAAGATGGTGTCCGCGCCGGCCGACAGCGGCGGCGCAACTCGTCGCTAACTTCGCTCCGCTCTTTCGCGCTGCGGAAGTTCAAATCGGCATGCGGCGGTGCCTGCGGGGCGCCGTCGCTGCCAGCACCTGCAAATGGATTTGAAGGACAGGGGATGCTGGGCCGGCGGGAGCGGACGATCCGAAAGTCAGTCGAAGTCTGCGGTGTCGGATTTCTGACCGGACGCGACGTCACGCTCCGCTTTCTCCCCGCCGCGACGAGCCACGGCATCCAGTTTCAGCGAACCGATCGTCCGGGTTCGGCGCCTGTCCCGGCCCGGATTGATTACGCCGTGCCGAGAGAGCGCCGCACAGCTATCGAGCACGACGGCACGTCGATCGAAATGATCGAGCACGTGATGGCAGCGGTGGCCGGCCTTCAGATCGACAACTGCCTCGTCCAGCTCGATGCTCCGGAGCCGCCGGGCATGGACGGCTCCTCACTCGCCTTTGCCGAGGCCCTTCTCGATGCCGGAGCGGTCCAGCAGGCAAGCTGGCGGCGGTGGCTGACCAGCGGCCCGGCATCCGTTGCGATCGAGCAGGGTCGCGACCGCAGCGACATCTCTTATCGCCCCGTCTCGCGGCCGACTTTGGCAATCAGCTACCACCTCGATTACGGTCCTCGCTCGCCGATCCGCGCACAAGAGCTGACTGTCGAGATCACTCCAGAGAGCTTCCTGCAGGAACTGGCATTCTGTCGCACGTTCGTTCTCGAGCGGGAAGCACGCGAGCTCCGGGCCGCGGGATACGGAGCCCGCACGAGCGCGAAAGACCTGCTCGTGATCGGCTCCGAAGGGCCCATCGAAAACACGTTGCGGGCCGATGACGAGTTCGCTCGCCACAAGATTCTCGACTGCCTTGGGGATTTCGCGCTCTTGGGCTGCGATATCCACGGGCACTTTTGCGCCTATCGATCCGGTCACCATCTCAACCGCGAGATGGTTCGCAAACTGCTCGCGAGTGCCGCGGAGGAATTTGGCGGCAGCGGGAGAGTCGCAGCATGAATCGAGGCTTTGCAGGACGCCGGACATGACCGCCAAAATCTCGCACCTCTCCCAAGTCGATTCGCGGGCTCGCATCGGCGCGAAGGTCGAAATCGGCCCCTTCTGCCATGTCGGCCCCGACGTCACCCTGGGAGACGGCTGCGAATTGCTCTCGCACGTCTCGATTACGGGCCACACGACGATTGGTGAACGAAATCGCTTCTTCCCCGGAGCGGCAATTGGCGGCGAGCCGCAGGATTCCGGCTACAAGGGAGCGCCGACCCGCCTGGAGATCGGCCACGAGAACGTCTTCCGCGAAGGCGTCACCGTGAGTCGCGGCGCTGAAAAAGAAGACCATACCACTCGCATCGGCCATCAGAATTTGCTGATGGCCAATTGTCACGTCGGACACAATTGCCACGTGCAGAACCGCGTGATCCTGGTGAATGGATGCCTGCTGGGAGGCCATGTGCACGTGCACGACGGCGCCATCATCTCCGGCAACGTCGTGGTGCATCACTTTTCGACGGTGGGCATGCTCGCGTTCGTCAGCGGAGGCTGCCGCGTTCCCCACGACATCCCCCCCTTCATGCTGGCGTCCGGGTCCGACAACCCGGTGATCAACACGGTGAATGTTGTTGGCATGCGCCGCGCCGGAATTTCGGCGGAGTCGATCGACGTGATCAAGCGGGCGCACCGGTTGCTCTACCGGGACATGAAACCGCTCGATGCCGTTCGCGCCGAGCTGGCGGAGCAGCTCGACGGCATTTTTCCGTTCGAGCTCTCGACCTTATTGAACTTCCTGGAAAAGCAACGTCGCGGGAAGATGGGCCGGGCCCGCGAAGTCTACCGCAATCAGGTCGGACCGGCCCCCGAGGCAGCGGTCACGCGGAGGGCCGCATGAGTCGGCTGCGGGTGGGCGTGGTCGGGGCCGGAGCGCTGGGGCGACACCACGCTCGCATTTATTCGCAGTTGCCCTCAACGGAACTCACGGCTGTGGCCGACACCAGCCCCGAGCGGGGCCGCGCGGTGGCAGAGGCTTGCGGGACGCGGTGGTTCGCCGATTATCGTCAGCTCTTCGATCAAGTCGACGCGGTCTCGATCGCCGTTCCCACCGTCGCGCACCATGCGGTCGCGCTCGAGTTTCTCTCGCGCGGCATCGCCGCGATGGTCGAGAAGCCTCTGGCTTCAAACGTGGCCCAAGCGGCGGAGATTGTCGCGGCAGCCGATCATAGCGGCACGACGCTGCAAGTCGGACACGTCGAGCGCTTCAACCCCGCCTTTCAGGAGGCCCGGCGGTTGGTTCACAATGCCAAATACATCCGCTGCGAGCGCTACAGTCCGTATGCATTTCGGTCGACGGACATCGGCGTCGTGCTCGACGTGATGATCCACGATCTGGACCTCGTCCTCGATCTGGTGGCAGCGCCGGTGGAGAGAGTCGAGGCATTCGGCATCTCGCTCCTCGGAGAAAACGAGGACTGTGCCCAGGCGCGGCTGACTTTTGCCAACGGATGCCTGGCCGATCTGTCGGCCAACCGTGTGAGCCCAGTAACCCGCCGCGCGATGCAGATCTGGTGCGAGGCCGGCTGCGTCAGCGTCGATTTCGCGTCGCGCGAAGCCATTCGTTATGCCCCGACGGAGCGGTTACTGGCGGGCGAAAGTGTCCTGGAACGGGCGCGCGAACCCGGCGCCAACATCGACCAGCTCAAGGCCCAAATCTTCGCCGAATACGTGCGGGTCGAACGACCAACCGTTTCCCCGGCCGATGCGCTGACAGCCGAGCTCGCGAGCTTTGCCGATTGCGTGAGCGGCTGCCAAACGCCGCTCGTCGATGGACGCGCGGCGTTGGCGGCAATGCGCGTCGCTGACCGCGTGCTGCAATCGATCGCCACCCATCGCTGGAACGGCGCGGCACCTGGCGCGGTCGGGCCCTTCTTGTTGCCGTTCGCCTCGAATCAACCGGCCCCTGCCACGCTACGACCCGCGGCTTAACCGGCCGCCGGAACGCTACGATTCAACCGGGTGCACGATATCGAGCACGCTGTCTTTGAGCGCGTCGTTGACCGAAATTCCGTTCCCGGAATAGATCGACGGACGCCCTTCCCAGTCGACAAAGTGCCCTCCGGCCTCTTGCAGGATGGGGACAAAGGCGGCAGCGTCCCAGGGATTCAGGAGGGGATCGATCATGACGTCCGCCCTGCCTGTCGCGACCAGCGCATGGCCGTAACAATCGCCCCAACCTCGGGTCAATTTCACGGCCGACCGCAGCTTTTCAAATGTGTCGTAACGGCCGATTCGCTCGAAGCCGCTGATCGTTGTGATGCACAACAGCGCGTCCGACAAACGGACGACGCGCGACACGCGGGCCGGACGCTCCCGCCCGTTGCCGCTCTGCCACCAGGCTCCCTCGCCTTCCTGGGCGTACACAACTTCGTTAAGGACGGGAAACCGGCAGACTCCCAGCACGAGACGCCTCTCGAGCTCCAGGCCGATCAGCGTCCCGAACAAGGGCACGCCGTGGATGAACGATTTCGTCCCGTCGACGGGATCGAGAATCCAATTGAACCCATTGGCGCTCGGAAACGTGCCGAGTTCCTCGCCCATCACGCCGTCACCCGGAAATTCGCGGACGATATTCGTGCGGATCAAGGCCTCGGCTTCGCGGTCAGCCACCGTCACGGGCGAGGTATCGCGCTTGGTCTCGACGTAGAGCGACTTCGACTGGTAGTAGCCCAGGATCAGCTCGCTGGCCTTCTTTGCGACATCGAGGGCGAATTCCATTCGCGGTTTGAGATCAACCGTCACAAGCTCCCCTTGCTGCTGGAAGTCGACTGAGCGCCGGATGTGAGAGGTTCGCAACAAATGCCCTGCTCTGCGGCGGATGAACTGGACTCGCGCGCGTCGTCCAGACGATAGAGCTGTTCTCCCGCCCTTTCGAGCTAGAAGGATGTCTTCCCGCTCGCAGTCGGCGAAAACTTCTCCGCGTCGCTCAAAAGTGGCGGCTCGAGACTTATGGCGCTCGTATAGCATCACGGACGCGCAATTGCCAATCCATGCGTCCGTTGCGGGCCACGGCAAGCCGCGTTTCTTAGCGCAATTTTCCGAAACCTTCAGGCTGGCCAGAAAGTGCCGGAATTGGTTAACCTCACCGGATGCGCTCGACTTTTCGCACGGCTGCCGGGGGTTCGCGATGACGCTGGCGGAACTGCTGGAAGTCCGTTTTCGAGCCGACGTGCGCTTCCGCGGGGCAGCCTACCTCAAGGCCGAGCGCGTCGCGATCACGCGGGTCACGGCCGACGAGCTGTTTGCGAGCGTCCGCGACGGGGTCGAATATCAGACGCAGCTCAGTCGGCAGGATGGCCGACTCAAGATGTTCTGCAACTGCGCCGCGTCGGCTCAAACTGAACCCGCCTGCAAGCATCTCTGGGGAACCGTGCTCGCCGTCGACGAGGGAAACTACCTCAGCGGCGAGATCAAGGCCGGGGTTATTCCTCCGTTTTTCACAGAGCCGCGAACACCGTTGGTCCTGGATGACGACAGCGGGGACGACGGCGACGACCTTCCCGGCGACTTCTTCGAGCCCGGAGGAACCGGTACGACGCGATTCCTGGAGGCGCCCTCAATCGCGGCGACCGGCTGGCAAGCGCGGTTGATGCAAGTGCGTCAGGCGCTTGGCCAAGAGCCGGCCGCTCAACCCTCCGCCCCGCGCGAACAAGAGATCTTCTACGAAATCGACGTCGATCAAAGCCGCTTGGTGGGGCAAGTCGTCATTCAAACGTCCCACCGCCAGCGACGCGGCAACGGACAATGGGGAAAGCTCAAGCCGCTTCGGCTCCGACCCAATCGCATCGATGAAGCGATCGACGCGGACGACGCACGGATTCTTGCCTATCTCTCCGGAGGCACGCCCGAGCGCAGCAACTGGCACGCGCAGCAGGCGGAAATCCAAACGGCCGTCCATCGCTTCCGCATTCCGCACGAGTTGTGCGAGCTGATCATGCCGTTGATGTGCGCCACGGGGCGCGTCAGGTATCTCAACAGCGACGAGCGATCCAACACGCCGCTGTCGTGGGACGATGGACCGGCCTGGGAATTATCGCTGCGCCTCGTGCCCGATGACGCGGAATCAGACGACGCGACGTCGTCTGCGAAATCGACGCCTCTTTCCTATGCATCAGCGTCCCCAGCCGACGAGTTGCCGCAAGAAACCGAATCGCAGACGGACGCCGCGACTGCCGATGTTGATTCGACTGATTCCGCAGATGAATCCGACGAGACAATCGGGACCAAGGGATCCTGGCGCGTCGAGGGACAGTTGTGCCGGGAAAACGAGATTCTGCCGCTGGGTCGCACCGTTTTGCTGGTTCCTGGCGGGCTGGTGTTGACTGCGAAGCGGATCTCGCGACTGCGCGATTTCGGCGCTTTCGCCTGGGTCAAGCTGCTGGAGCGCGGCGACAAGCTTCGCGTCCCCACCGGCGAAGAGCACGATTTTATCGATCAATTGCTCGATATGCCGGCGCTGCCGCGTCTCGATCTGCCCGAGGAGCTCAGGCTCGAGGAAGTCACCTGCGACCCGGTTCCGCATCTGACGCTGCGCGCCCCGCGCGGCGCGCTGTTGCACGGCGACCGGCTGCAGGGGGACGTCTCGTTCGATTATTTCGGCGCCCAGGTGCGGGCCTCGAGTTCGCAATGGGCCATCGTGCAGAGGTCGCTCGGGCGCTGCGTGGTGCGCAATAAGGAACGCGAGGAGCAGCGCTGGTTGCAGCTCGTGGAACAGGGCTTTCGCCGCCTGCTCGATCCGCGCCGCACGGGACGCGATGTGGAAATCTCCGCTCGATCGCTGGGACCCGCGGTGCGTTCGATCGCCGCCGAAGGCTGGCAGGTGCATGCCGACGGCAAGCGAGTTCGTCAGGCAACCGACCTGCGGTTCCGCGTCCGCTCGAACGTCGACTGGTTCGAGCTGCACGCCCAGGTCGATTTTGAGGGACGATCGATCCGGCTGCCCGACCTGTTGTCCGCGGTCGCTCGCGGCGACACCACGGTCCGACTGGACGACGGATCGCTCGGCATCCTCCCCGAGGAATGGATCGAACGCTTCTCGCTCTTGGCGACGCTGGGAACGGCGGACGAGGATCACGTCCGCTATGCGATGAACACCGTCACCATGCTCGACGCACTGCTCGCGTCGCTTCCGGACACCAATTACGACGCGCAGTTTCTCGAGCTGCGTTCTCGGCTGAATTCTCCCCTGCGGATCCAGGCGCTGGACGAGCCGCGCGGATTTCGGGGGGCGCTTCGCGGATATCAAAAGGAGGGGCTTGGCTGGCTGAAATTCCTGCAGGAACTGCGCTTCGGCGGCTGCCTGGCTGACGATATGGGCCTGGGAAAAACGATTCAATTCCTGGCCGTTGTGGTCGAGCGCAAGGCCCGCAGCAAGTCGGTCGTTCCCTCGCTGGTCGTGGTCCCCAAGTCACTTCTGTTCAACTGGCACAGCGAGTGCACCCGGTTCGCGCCGAACTTGAAAACGATCGAGTACAGCGGGATCGGCCGCGCCGCCCAGCGTCCTGACTTGCCCAGACACGATATTGTCCTCACCACGTACGGAACCTTGCGGCGGGACATCGCCATTCTCAAGGACATTCCGTTCGAGTATGTCGTGCTCGATGAGGCGCAGACGATCAAGAATGCCGGCTCGCAAATCGCCAAAGCCAGCCGGCTGTTGTCGGCCCGTTATCGCCTGGCGCTCAGCGGAACGCCGATTGAAAACAACCTGGGCGACCTGTGGTCGATCTTCGAGTTCTTGAACCCGGGAATGCTGGGGCGGAGCTCACTGTTCAAACAATTTGCGGCTGGCACGCAGGATGATCAGTCGCGCGAGCTGCTCGCCAAGGGGCTGCGACCTTTCATCCTGCGCCGCACCAAGAAGGAGGTCGCCTCCGAGTTGCCCGAAAAACTCGAGCAGACGATCCACTGCGACATGCGCAAGGAGCAGCGTCGCGTTTACCAGGATCTTCGCGATTCGTATCGAGCCGCGCTGTTGGGTGAGATTGACCGGCACGGCCTGGGCAAGACGAAAATGCACGTCCTGGAAGCGTTGTTGCGACTGCGGCAGGCGGCCTGCCACCCGCATCTCGTGAATCAGGCGAGCGACGAAGAGTCGTCCGCCAAGCTCGACGTGCTGCTCCCCGATCTCGAAGAGTTGATCGCCGAGGGACACAAAGCTCTCGTCTTTTCGCAGTTCACAAGCATGCTGGCGATCGTCAGGAAGCACCTCGACCGCCGGGGCGTCGTTTACGAATACCTCGACGGACAGACCCGGAATCGGCGCGACCACGTGAACCGATTCCAGACCGATCCGGCCTGCTGCATTTTCTTAATCAGCCTGAAGGCCGGCGGCCTCGGGCTGAATCTGACGGCCGCGGATTATGTCTTTCTGCTTGACCCGTGGTGGAATCCCGCCGTTGAAGCCCAGGCGATCGACCGCGCACACCGAGTCGGCCAGACACGCAAGGTGTTCGCCTATCGATTGATCTGCCGGGGGACGGTCGAAGAAAAGATCGCCGAATTGCAGGACCAGAAGCGCTCGCTGGCCGACGCCATCCTGCAAGCCGACGCAAACTTGCTTAAAGACCTCACGGTCGAAGATCTCGAGCGGCTGCTCTCGTAATCCGTCGTTTCCGTCAGTGCGTCGCGTCACCCGACTGCGGATTGCTTCCCATCGGCATCACGGGAAAGGGATTCATCCAGGGGGGCGTGATTAACGGGATGCTGGTCGGCGGTTGGTTGAACGCATCGATCATCTTGCGAAACGCGTCGTTCATTTGCGGTGGTCCGGTCGTCCTGGCGAGCGGCTGTTGGACCGTGCCCGTGACCTTCACGCCGAGCCAACCTTGTCCGAACTGGTTGGCAAAATCGCGGAAGATCGATCGCTGCCAGGCGCCGGCCGGCCGCGAATAGAAGTCGAGCCCCAGCGCTCCGTCGAACCGCGCCCATCCGTGGCCGCGCAGGCTGATGGCGTCGCCGATCAAGTCGATCTCGCCGAAACGAAACGTGCGCTGCTCGACGCTGAAGTTGGCCAAAGCGTAGTTGAACGCGGTGTTGTTCGGCGGCGCGAGGCTGAACGCTTTGAAGATCTGCACGAAGAGGGGCAGCTCGTAGAGCGCCGCAGGGTGAATCAAGAGTTGTCCTCGGCCGGTCACGTCCTTCGGATCGGGGCTGTTCGAGGAAAGATCGACCCAGCCGTTCATCACGCCGCGGAGCGAGGACTGGTTCGGGATATACAGCCGCGCATATTCGCCCAGGCTGGCGTTCCGCAAAACTGCTTTCACTCGATATTGGGTCCGATCCGCATCGAGGTGGGCCGCGGCATCGAGCAGCACCTGCCCTCCGACGAACCGTGCCGTCATCCGCTGCGTCTCAGGTATGGGCTCGACAGGGGCGCGCGCGGGCAAGGCGGCAAATGCCTTCCGCGACCCGACGATCAGCTCCTGGTTCTCCAATTCGAACGGGCCGTGCACCCCCGTGAACTGGTGACCGAAAGCGTACATAGAATTGATATTGACGACCCCATGCGTGCTCACCTTGCTGCCGTCCCACGTGCCCCAAGATTGGACTTGGCCGTGGACGTGTGCGAGCTCGACGCCGGCAGCGATCGTCGCGCCCGAAGCGACCGTTCTGAAATTCCAGGCTGCGGTGACCGGATCGGTCGATCGCCGCGTGCCCCGCAATTCGAGCATTCCCGTGAGCGAAACGGCGCCTCGCGGATTCAGCGTGTTGACCGTGTTTCTCACGACGGCCGGCAGGGCCCGGCGCAGCGTTTGATCCGGGTTTAGCCCCTCGACTACCAAAGGCTCTAAGTGGATCCGCCATTCGCCGATGGGATCGTCCGCGGGCGGGCAAAGGATCAGGGCGTTTCCCTGCCCCCGATCATCGATCGAGATCCGCGTTTCGTCGTGCCGCGCCCGAAAAGCCGAAATGAGGATCCGATCGCCGGCCGAACTCGGGTCGCGTCCGTAAGCGAAGTGGGCCGTCACATGATCCAGCGGATAGGGAAACGAGCGAATCTCGAGCGACCCGTCCGTCACGAGGGCCGAGGGGACCGTGATTTGCGGTTTTGAACCGGGATTCCAAGTCAACAAAACCTGCGTTTTGAGCTTGCCGGTTGGGTACACCAGATCCCAGAGTTTCTGCGCATACTCGGGAAAGGCCTGCTCGAACTCCCGTTCGATCGCCACGTCTTCGGCGCGAACGTCGAGCGTCAGCGTGCCCGGGTCGGCAGGCGCGCTTTTCACAAAACTCCCATCGCCACGCAGCTGGGCCGGCCCGTGTCGTCCGCGCAGGTCGTCAAAACTCCAGACGCCGTTACGCGAATCGAAAGCGAAGCGACCGGAGAAGTCGGCAATGCGGTAGGGAAAAGCATCGTACTCGAGCGAACCGTCCGCAATTGCCCCTGCCATCTGCCAGTCGATTTTCTCAACGGCGCCCGCAGGACGATGAAACCGGCAATGCACGTCCAGGAAGCCGCGCAGATTGAGCACGTTCAGCGTGCGCTGCAGCGCAGGCTGGGCCCCCGCTGCCGACAGCAGCACGTCGTCGACGGGGAGTCGCTGCACCGCGAACTCGAATTCGGCTTCGGACTCGGGACCGGGATGGTCCACCATCCCTGTGAGGCGCACGGGCCGGCTGCCTGCCTTTCCTTGAAGGTCGATGAACAACGAATTCCCGCGCTGGGTCGCCGTGCCTACGACATCGGTGATCGGGTAGGGAAACTTCTCATGAGTCAGCGCGCAGTGCTTGGCCGCGAGTTTCCAGCCGACCAGATCCCAGTGTCCGTCTGCATTGCAGACGAGCGATCCCGCCGCGTCGACCTGCCCCTCGGGGCGGACGATGCGATAAAGCCTCTGAAGGCCGGGCGACAGCCGCGATCGCAGCCGGTTGTCGAGAGGCAGGTCGGTGACTTTGACATCGACGCGGTTGCCCGCCACCGGCTCCGGAAGACTGAGCTGTCCGTCGAGGTTCACGGACATCGTTCCGTTTTGAGCCTCGACGTCTCTCAAAATCAGACGGCTGTTGTCGGCGAAGATCTTGCCCGCGACGGCCTGCAGCCCGAAGGGGAGCAGTGGGTGTTCAATTTCGCCCTGCGCCAGTTCGGCGAGCACCTGATAAGCGATCGGGGCATGGTTGGAATCCCGGCGCAGCTCAAACTGGATTTTCGCCCTCCCCGAGACGTGTGGCGTGGTTGAGCGTCCGGGGGCTTGCGCTGGTGCGGCTTGCAGCGGCTCGGCCTGCGCCGGGCCGTCGCTTTCCCGCGATGCAGTACGCACCGACGACTGCAAGGTTCTTTCAAAGCTGGCGAGCTTTTCCTGCGAATCCGGGAATGTGCGGTAGACGGAATCGACAAGGTCGCTGACGCTTGTCCCCGCAGCCGTCGCTCCAGCCAGCCGCCAGGTCCGCTTGTTCAGATCGAATCCCCCATCGAGATGCACGTCGCCCAGTGTGCGCAGCCGGAGGTCGGCTTCGACTTGAAAGACCTTGTGCGCCGACGGGACCAGGCGCACGCCCCCTTGTTGAACGTGAAAGTCTGCGGGCGCCGTGTTGCTGTGCGCGAGCTCCAAACCGAGTTGCAGATCCTCGAATGCGATCTCCGGACAAATGTCGTCGGGCTCGGGCAGGGGCAGGATCTTTTCCCAGTTCCAGTGCCCGGAGGAGTCGCGCACAATGCGCACGTCGGGCCGAACCACGTGCACCGCTCGGACGTCGATCCGCAATCCGTCGGACAGCTCCTCGCCGTCGAGCGTAACCACGATTTCGGCACAGCGCGCCAGAGGTTGATCGAGCCCTTTGGCCGACAACAGGACGTTCTGCAAGTGGACCTTGTGGCCCCAAAACCACGCGCGTCCGATTTCGAGCTGGGCGTTCGGCAGCTTCTTGCCGACAAACTCGTAGATCTTCGCGCGAAGCTGTTCGTCGCTGTGCGTGAAGAACCAATACGAGTATCCGCCTCCTCCGACTCCGGCCAGGAGCAGAAGCGTCGCAATCCATTGCAACGTCTTGCGGACCACCATGTCGACGGTCTCGGGCGGTTCGACGTCCTCAGGCAGCGGCCGGCGACGCGGGAGGTGGTCCCGCCTCCTTGCCCGCGCCGCGGCACAGACTCCAGGCTTGTTGCAGGCCGACCGCCGAAGCGATGCACAGCGGGTACTCGGCCGGCAGTCGATAGCGCAGCGAACCCAAAAACACCGCGTGAACAGCGGAAAAGTACAAGATCGGGCCGAGCGTCAGCACCCACGCCCAAAAGTGGCGCGGCCCCCTCACCCAGCCGAAAACCGCGGCGAGCAACGCGGGAATGAAATAGACAGCGATCGCGATCTTGGGGAGCAAACCCTCAAACTGCTTGGCGTTTGGCCAGGGCATCCAGAACCGCTTGATCTTTTGCGCCGTGAGCCAGGCTGCGTGGCCTGGATGACTCCGAACGTAATCCCAGGCCTTGGTCCGGTAGTGTTGATCGACCTCGTACTCTGACATCCGCTCGAAGAGCCGGTCGTCGTCTACGAATTTGAGATCGCTGTCGCCGTTGGCGTTCGGATTGAACCCGTCGTACAGGCTCGCGCCAATCCACAGCGTCGTGACGATCCAGTGGCCGCTGATTCGGTAGTTGCGATAAGCCCAGGGAAGCAGGGCGCCGTACGCCACGAGCACGATAACGACAGCAGGGAACAGACCCCGCGAAACGGATTGTTTCCTCGCGAGCCAGACGGCAAACATCGCGGCCAGACACGGAGCAGCCAGGAGCCAACTGGGGCGCACATAAACGGCCAGTGCGACCGACAGTCCGGTCAGTGCCGCCCACAGGAGAAGTCGACTGATTCCAGTCTGTGCCGCCGCGCTTCGCGTCAAGCGCGCCATGCACCAGAGGCTGACCAGCAGCCCCATCGCAAAGAGGGTTTCACTCAACAGGATCACGCTGAAGCCGACCAGGGGAGGAGCCACGGCGACAATCGCGGCGGCGAGATTTCCCGTGCGCGCGTCGAACAACTCGCGGCCGAGAAATGCAACCAGCCCACAGTTCAATGTTCCGACCAAGGCCATCAGCAGGCGCGCAACAAAATACTGCCGGCCCTCCGGAACTCCCAAAGCCTCCGAAAGGCGAATCGATCCAGCCACGAATGCGGGATAGCCGGGCATGCGCTCGATTCGTCGCGTGTCGTACAACTCGTAGGGTTCGCCACGGGCGATTTCGCGACCCAGCTCCCAGTACCCTTCGGCATCGCCCATGATCAGGAAGGGACGCCTCTTGTTGACGTCCAGATCGTGTTGCAACCACACCGCAGCCCCAATGCGGAGCGCGAGAGCCCCCAAAACAATCCACACGAGCGGTTTTTGGGGCGCAATCAGCCGCATGGCCGCTTCCAAAACGACCGAAAAATCGCGGGATCGTATGTGGCTGCTTGGTGGATGGTCAATAGCAAGAGGACGCAGGCAAACGAAGGGAAATGGGAGACTTTCAAGAAGTGCGAAGTCAGGGTCGATCAGAGAGGCTATTCGATCACGAGGTACGACGGAAGCGGATTGAGCGGCGAACGCCTGAGTGCGTAGCGACCCAAACCGAGCGTTTCCCGCAATGCGATCGTCTCACCCGGAAACGCCTCGAAATTCAGCTCATCAAAACCAAGCACGCTCCCACAGGTCAGACGATCGCGGATCAATTCCAGGCACTTTTTCGTCGGCTCGTAGAGGTCAAAGTCGAAGTACGCCAGAGCGATGATCGTTTCGGGGTGGGCAACGAGATACTCGGCCAACTTGACCGGCGCATCGCCCCGAATGATCTCAAACTTCTTGATATGGCTGATCGGGCTTTCGGATTCGTGGTACGCCAGCAAGCGTTCGAGGTAGTCCGGATAATTTTCGGAGACGTTGTAGGCGCTTTCGACGACCGATGGATCGTTGCCGTCTTGCGGCGACGGTTGTGGAAATCCCGAAAAGGTGTCGAATCCGACGAGCTTGCGACTGTAGTTGTAAGGCTCGTACATGCCCCGGAACGATTCGAACAGGGCCAGGTTTTGTCCCCAGCGCACGCCGAATTCGACGACGATTCCTGGAACCGGCACGATCTTCTGATACAGCTCATGCATCCACAAAATGCGCGAAAGCGCCTGGCGCTTGATAAACAGCCCCAAGTTGTCGAGGCGTTCCCCGGACGGGATGGGGCACTGACTGAAGAGCTCAAACAGCGATTGCCGCCGCGCACCCTCCTCAGGTGCAGAGCCTGATTTTACGATGATTGGTGGTCGGGATGCGGATGTCATGAATTTCTCGAACGATGACTCGGATCAATCTGGCTAATCATTAATCGTATCACGAGCAAGCTGTGAGCGAATCGTCGCAAACCCTGAATTATTTGCCGCGCATGCCCCGCAATAAAGCCGTGCCGATCGGGTGCATTGGGGCCGGTTTCATCATGGATGAGTGCCACCTGGTGGCGTATCGCAACGCGGGCTTTCAGCCGATTGCGATCGCGTCTAGAACGCGACAGCGCGCCTCCGAGGTTGCGGCCCGCCACGCAATTCCGACGGTCTATGATGACTACGGCGCCTTGCTCGCCGATCCGCGGATCGAAATCGTCGATATCGCGGTGCCGCCCGACGTGCAGTTCGAAGTTATCCGCGAGGCCGTGCGCCACGCCGATCACGTGCGCGGCATTCTCGCGCAAAAGCCGCTCGGGGTGAGTTTCTCGCGGGCTCGGGAGATTGTCGAACTGTGCAAGAGCGCCGGCATGACGTTGGCCGTCAACCAGAACATGCGCTACGACCAATCAATCCGTGCCTGCCGGGAGCTATTAGTCCGGGGCGAGTTGGGGACGCCAGTCTTTGCCACCATCGAAATGCGAGCCATTCCCCATTGGATGCCGTGGCAAGCGCGGCAGGGCTGGGTCACGCTGCGGATCATGAGTATCCACCACCTCGACACGTTCCGCTTTTTGTTCGGCAATCCGGACCGGGTTTTCGCCAGCGTGCGACCTGACCCGCGCACGGCCCGACAATTCGCCCACGAAGATGGGATCTGCCTCTATATCCTCGAATATGAACCCGGTCTGCGTGCCGCTGCCTGGGACGATGTATGGGCCGGCCCTTCAGCCGAGGGAGCGGCCAGCGACATCGGCATCCGCTGGCGCGTTGAAGGAACCGAGGGGCTCGCTCGCGGGACGATTGGCTGGCCGGAATATCCGAAGCGCACACCAAGCACGCTCGAATGGACCAGTGTTCGCCATCCCAACCGTTGGTTACGACCGACCTGGTCCGAGGCCTGGTTTCCCGACGCGTTTGCTGGGCCGATGGCCGACCTGCTCTGCGCTCTGGAAGAGAATCACGCGCCGGAACTCAGTGGCGAGGACAATTTGCATACGATGGCTCTTGTCGACGCTTGCTACCGGTCGGTGCGCGAACGGCGGGCGGTTTCGCCGTTGGAGATCTTCGCGGCCTGTTGAGCCTGAAGACTCGCGGGCCGCGAGTTTCGAGGCCCCCGACTCGCCGCGCCGCCCAATCAGCCGCCGGCGACAGGCTCGCCTGCGGCCAGAACTGCGGGCCCGACGACTGGGACTCGTTCGGCTTGTTCGTACCATTCCTTGAGCTTCCGCATGTCGCCAGCCACGGTCCGTGACGCGGCGAACAAAACCACGCCCAGCCCCACGCAAAACACAGGAACGAGGTACAGAGCCTGATGCAGGCCGATCTCTTGAAATTCCTTGGGAATCACCGCCGCGGTCGCGCCGGCGGACATCGCCCGGCGTGAAAGCACATCGCTGAGCCCGCCAACGACGTACGGTCCGAATGCCCCTCCGACCACGTACATGGCAAAGAAATACAACGCCATGGCGGTTCCGCGCAACCCAGGTTCGATCACGTCTTGAATGGCGGCGTACACGCCCGCGTAGTAGACGTACATGAACATGACCCCGAGGCCGATAAAGATCATGAACGGCGCGATCGCCCCGGACGCTTGCTCAAACCCGAGATAGATGCAGGGCCCCGAAAGCAACATGGCGCCCGACGCCAGGATCAGCCGGCCGTTCGGCCGCGAACGCTGCAGCATGTCGGCCAGCCATCCGCCTCCCAGCATGCCCACGACCCCCACCGCGCCGAGCACAATGCCGGAAATCCACCCCGCGTCCGCGATGTCGCGATGGTGCCGCAGCACGATGAGTCTCGGCAGCCACGCGTTGATGGCATACATGTTGAAGTTGTGCAGCGCGCCCGACACGATGATCCAGACAATCGTCGGCGTTCCCAGCACGATCAGATAGGGTGACCCCGGCCGCTGCGGACGCAACGCCCCGGGGGCGTTGGTAGAGTCGTGGCCGGCTTCGGCGGCGCCTCTTTGTGGCTCGCGCATGAAGAAGGTCGCGGCCGCACAAATCAGGCCCGGAACACAGGCAATGTAGAAAGCCGTTCGCCAGCTCGCGTGCTGGGCCAGCCAACCACTGATCGTGCTACTCAGGAAGATTCCGATCGGGAGCCCCAGCATGAAAATTGCCAGGGCGCGGGCCCGCTGTTGCGGCGGAAACAAATCACCGACGAGCGAATTTGCGGCCGGGGCGCAGCTTGCTTCGCCAACGCCGACTCCCAGGCGAGTGACGAGCAGCGACGCGTAGTTCCAGGTCGCCCCCGAGGCGGCCGTCATCAGGCTCCAGACCGCAACGCCGCCGCCCAGGATGGCAGTTCGCGAATAACGATCCGACATACGCCCCAGAGGGACGCCCAGCGCGGCGTAAATCAACACGAAGGCCGTCCCCAGCAGCCCCATTTTCGTGCTGCTGATCCCCCAATCGTCCATGATCGACGGCGTGACCGCCGCGGGAATCTGCCGGTCGTAAAAATTCAGCATGTTGATCGCGAACAACACGCCGAGAGCGAACCACGCACCGCGACGATTCTGATCGGGGGAGCGCATGTGACGACGATCCTCTTAAGCGCGGCAGAGGCTTTGAATCGACGACGAGCGCAGAGATTTTGCAGCGATTCGGCGAGCGTCAGCCCGAGTTCGCCTCCACCGCAACGACCATGCGCCTCATTTGAAGATATTGCGGCGGTACCAGCATCTCAAGCGGCTGAGCGCGACCAAGGGGAGTCTGTCGCCGGAGCGGTCGGCAAGACGCTCAGGGCTCGATCTCATCGAACCACTGGGGCTCGAGCTCTTTCGTGTTCCGCTCGATGCCCAGCACGATCGTGCGCTGATGGCAGCCGTTGCGCGTGGTGGCAACAGCGTCGATGACCTGGCGGCCCTCCGGCAGAGTGAATCGCTGTGAAAATGTCCCGTCCCGGCTGACCGGGATCCGCTCGCCCAAGAGCTTCAACTCGACTTCGGGATCGGTCGAGCCGTGCAGGATCAGTTCGGCATGCAATTTCAGCTCGACGGGCGGTTCGCCGGTGACCTCGATCTCGCCCTCTTCAGGGTTGTTGCCGCTGGAGACGACTCGGGGAACGGGAAGCTTGGCGGTTGGCAACGCCCGCAGGTCGTAGGTCGGCTTCTTTTCGAGATCGAGCGAAACCTCCCGAGTACCGTTGGAGCGGTGGCTGGCTTTTCGCAAGCGGGCCTGCAGCGAATGCGAGCCGGGCCGCGGGGTCTGCACGCGGTTTGACTGGGCCATCACGAAGAACAAGCCATTGGGCGCGCGGTAGCCGATCTGGATGCGATATCGCCGCGGCGCCGGATCGACGGGCAAATACCAGTGGTCGACGTCGCCGTGAATCTCCACGTCACCGACGCGAGTCTGCGTCGAGGTGCCCGAATCGTCTCCTGTGATGTCCAAAACGCGCAGGACAGGAACCGATTGGTGCCACTGCACTCCCAGGGCCGCTTCTGCGCGGTTCAGTGTCGCTCGCGACAATGTCCACCGCACATGAACCCAGCAAGGATCGGTCCCCTCTGCAACAAGCGAATCGTGCGCAGCGGGAGCAGCCGGCGCGATCGACGCTTTTAGCAACCTTCGGCCGCGAAGCGGGCCTCCGTGAAAATAGCGACCGTCTGCCTTGGCATCACGTTCGAGAGCGCCGTTTCGATTGCCGTTGCGTGACCGGTTTTGATTCGCGGCGCCGTTCTGAGTGGTGCTGCGATTGCGGCCCATCTGACGCCGATACGAAAGGGCCAGCGCAGCGACCAGTTCGTCTTTCGTCATCTCGTGCCAACCGGCAATCTGGTGTTTTTTGGCCCGAGCCGCGAGCGCTTTGCGCGTCAGGGCGCGAAGGGAACTGGCAGTCATGAGGTGTAATCTCCGTCCGAATGGGAAAAGTCCCATTGGGCGCGCGGGGAACGTGAGGGGATGCCGCGGTCGATTTGGCCCGTTCGATCGAAGCGGGACGCGCTCTGACAGAGTCTGCGAATCACCTGCGGATTCCCGATCTTAGGAACGATCAAGCTGACGAGACCGTCAACGTCTCAGCAGCGGGGTCTCCGGCGGCGGTCCGTGCCTCAATCCGTGAAATGCTCAACGGTGTCGGGCGCGAATCAAGTCCCAGCGACGATTTCGCTGAAGCGGACTAACAGATATGAAGGACTCGTCACCCGACACTTTGGTTTTATCAAGGCTCAAACAAGACTTTCAATTGCACCAGCCAAATAAACTGGTGTCCAGATTGTGAATGCGGTTGTAACTTATTTGGCGAAGGTACCTTATGAGTTGCGGCAAGGCGTTTCGCCTGTTTTGCAGGAGTAGGAGCAAACACTTATATACATATGTTTATGTCGCCTCGCCTCGCGCAGAGATTCGTCGAATCGAAAGCGGCAGACGAGTTTTGAGGTGCACTCATTGCGACCTCTAGGTCGTGTCGAACCGGCGCTTCTTCAAGTCGCGAAACGTTCAGCAACCCAACACCCGTCGAATTCCTTTAACCGGCGACGGGAGTCGAACGCGACTCCGCGGTTTCAAAATCGCACAACCGCAAAACCGTCTCGAAGCTTGAACACGGGCACAGCTTCGGCGCCGAACGGCTTTTCGTCCCCGCCATTGGGAACTCAAGAACCCAGTCTTGGGAAATCGTCGATTCAAATTCTTTGCAGCTTTGACAGTCCCCATGACAGGGAATAAACTCGTCGCGAAATCAGAACAGAATCGAC
>DASPSM010000548.1:0-4135 GCA_035623955.1 Planctomycetaceae bacterium | reverse complement strand
TAGTCGCCCGGGTCGTGCCCCGTGTGGGCGAAGTAGCGCTTGCCGGTGACGAGATCTTTTTGGCCGTCGCCGTTGAGATCGAGATAGAGCAGGGCGTGCGTCTGCGAAAACGACTTGTCGATGATGTGTTGCTTGAGGTGCTTGCCGTCGATGTTCTCCCACCACCAGATGCCGAAGGAATGGGCGGAGCTGGAAATCAAATCGCTGTCGCCGTCGCCGTCCAGGTCGTCGACCCAGATGTTCGCGCACTCGGTGCCGACGCTGGTGTCGGTCCGCACCAGCTCGAACGGATGGAAAGTCCACGGCACCTGCGTGCGATCGGGCGGCGCCTCCCACCAGCCGTGTCGGATAATGATGTCGTCGCGGCCATCGCGGTTGAAGTCCCCCACGCCGATGCCGTGATAGAACTTGTGCGAACCGTTGTCCAAGCCCTGCTGCTTGGGGTCGCCTTTGTGACCGATGGCGAAGAAGCTCCACTTATCGTTGACCTGGTCGTGCGGCGGCACCGGCAGATAGCCGACGACGCTTTCCGGCTGCGACCCCATCACGAGCGAAGGCTTGCCGTCGCCGGTGACGTCGAGAAAGCAGGGGGACTCGTTGCAGGCGCTGTGCCAGATCAGGTGTTCTTTCCAGTGCCCGGGCTGGTTCTTGGGATTCTCGTACCAGAAACAGGGGGCGCCCGGAAAGCCGATCAGCACGAGGTCGACCCACCCGTCTCCGTTCACGTCGTAGCCGAAATTCAAGAAGCTGTTGCTGTACCCCTTTGAGCCGTCGTATTTGCCCACGGGGCGGATCTCGTGCATCTTCCAATCGGGGGCTTCGTACCAGACGTCGCCGGCCACGACGTCGATCTTGCCGTCGTGATTGACGTCGAACGCCGCGACTCCTTCCGAGCGAAACGTTTTGTCGAGATTGATCCGCTGCCAGTGCACGTCGTCCGCCAAGAGCGGGCAGGCGCACAGCACAAAGACGCCGGTCCAAGCCAGGGTTTGCAGTCGGGACACGTTTGCTCTCCGGGATGTTGAGACAAAGGCAGGTGGCGGCGGGCGGGTTTCAGGAACCAATGCGTGCCAACACGCTCGAACGAAGGCTGCGCTCGATCGAACGGTCGCTGGGTTCAGATTAGCGATTTCTGCCGCCGACCACCATGCGGCCGATCGCAGCTCGCTCAGCGACTTGGAGCAGAGGCCGGCTGTGGCGGCGGTGGGACCGTAGCGAACTGCTGGTTCGCGACCGCCTGCGCCGGATGGCCCAGCGCGTGATAGAGGCGGAACTGGGCCCGGTTGAAGTCAGCGACGGCGCCGTAATAGTCGAGGTAGGCTTGCCACAAGGCTTGCAGCGAGGCGACGACTTCCTGAGGCCGGACGAGAGGAATCAGAATGTTGCCTCCCGCATTCTTCGTCTGGGAAAGCGCCTGCACGTTTTTGTTAGCGGAGGCAACGGCATCCTTCAGTTCAGCCTCGGCCTCCGTCGCTCGTAGAGCAGCCGATTTGGCCTGCGCGTAGGCCTGTGCGACCTGGGCCGCGACCGTGTTTTGAGTGCGCACCAGCTCAAAGCGCGCGACGTCGTTTTCCGCCTCCCTCTGGCGGATGAGCGCTTGGTTGCCGAAGCCGAGCTCCTTCAGCTCCCAGACCAGTTCCACGTCGACGTCGAACCGCGAGCCAAAACTCCCCATGGTGTCATTGGGTCCGCCGCCAAACAGTCCCCCCGCGAACGTGGTCTGCGGCGTCGAGTTGCCGACCACCTGAATATTCGGGAGAAACGGCCGGAGCTTTTCCTGCCGAATCCGCGCCAGCGTCTGCTGGACCAGTGCCTGTTGGCC
The DNA here is from genome assembly GCA_035623955.1 of Planctomycetaceae bacterium. Classification (GTDB taxonomy): domain Bacteria; phylum Planctomycetota; class Planctomycetia; order Planctomycetales; family Planctomycetaceae; genus DASPSM01. Next base: position 2,313 of record DASPSM010000548.1, on the reverse strand, counting down.
GGCCAGCTCGGGCCGGCTGGTCAGCCCGATTCCGATCATCTCTTCCAGGGGCTGATCCAGCCCGACCAGGGTCACTTGCAGGTTGGGGAGCTCGATCGGCTCGACGACGGCCGACGAATCGAGCTGCAAAATCCGCGTCAAGTCGGCGCTGGTGACGCGCCAGCGCTCGCGCGCCGATTGCACGAGCTGGCGGCTCCGCTTGGCCTGTGTCCGCGTGCGGACCACCTCGAAGTCGGCAAACAGAGCCGGCGCGAGACGCTGAACCCGATAGACCAATCCGACCGAGCGACGCACCACGTCTTCCGCACCGGCGAGTTCTCCGCGCGCCTCCTGCACCGTGAAGTAAGCGTCGGCCACAGCCAAAAGGCTGTCGTTGAGCGCCGTTTGCAGCGCGGCATCGCGCGCTTGGACGACATGTCGGGCGGCCAGCGGCTCGAAGATCGCGTCGGTGACTCCTACAACCAGGGTCGGGCCTGTACCGAGCATGAAACTGCCGAAACTCGTCGTCGTGATGTTGCCGGCGCTGTCCTGAATTTGCCCGTCGTGGCGGAGATAATCGGTGCCCACGAGCAGACTCGGCAGCCAAAGCAGTTTTGCGTAATCGAGCTCCGCAGCGGCCACGCGGATGCGGGCCGCGGCGACCTGCACGTCAATCGGCTGAACGCCGGCAAGCGTGAACGCCGTGGCCAGGTTGATCGGCAGTCGGCGATCGGTATCGGAACCGCCAAACGAGGCACTCGGGCCCGACGATTCGGACGGGGGAGCAGGCGGAACGGAAGCGTCCGGTGCTTGCTGCACTTGCGCATACACTGCGTTCGGAAGCGTCCACGCCAAGGTCAGGCAGGCCGCAGCCAGCAGCGCTCGACCGATGCTTCGGACCCATCCCTGGGGCCGTGTCCAAGTCATGACCGCCTCTTGCGATCCGCTCTCTTGCAGCTTCTCTGGACGACGCGAATCCGCGCGCAGTACGTCCGTTCAAACTTGATCGGAAGAATTGATCCCGGACGAATGCTCAGAGAACCGGTTTGCCCGCGTCGCTAGATCGATTGCATTCGATCGATTGCTTTCAACCAGCAAAGCTTGCCCAGCTTCGACTTGGTTGCCGCGCGAACTACCTGGCCGCCGGGGCAATTTGGACTGCCTGGTCGTTGGTGAGCGACCCGGCTTCGGCGATGGCGAACTGCTCATTGTCGGTCAGGGGCAGCCAGTGCCGGGCGTCGCCTGACTGGGAGATTTTGACTTCTTTCATCAGCACCTCGACGAGGCCGCTCCCCTTGAGGCCGGTCTGCAGCGGCGTCCGCACGGCGTGTCCGTCTTCGATGCGGTAGCCGACCGTCTGGTCCCCTTCGGTGACGACCGCCGCTGCGGGGAGCGCCCAGACGTTTTCGTGCTGAACGGTGATGGTCGCCTGGACGTACATCCCGGGCAGCAACTTCCCGGTCGGATTGGGCAAGTCAATTTCCGTGCGGAGGGTGCGGGACTGCGCATCGAGCGAGCGGGCGTTCCGCGTCACCTTGCCGCGGAGGAGCTCGCCGCCGGCCCCTTGCAATTGCAAAGTGACCGGATCGCCGTCGTTGATCCACGGCGCGTCCGAGCCGGGGACGTTGACGAAGACCCGCACGGGATCGATCTGGTTGACGACAAACAGGGGCTGACCTTTGACGCCATTGGCCGCCGGCTGCACAAAGTCGCCGGAAACGACGTTACGCCGCGTGACGACTCCGTCGTACGGGGCGCGGATCGTCGTATATTCGAGCATTGTCTTCGCGTAGTCGCGGTCAGCTTTGGCCACTTCGAGCTGAGACTCTGCAGCGGCCACATCGGCTCTGGCCTTCGCCAGGTTGGCTTCGGCCGATTTCCAGCCCAGGCGCGCTTCATCGACGTTCTCCTGGTCGAGCACGCCTCCCTTTCCCACGCGCGACATGCGATCGTACTGCGTTCTCAGGCGCTCGACTTGAGCCTGAGCGGTCAACACCATTGCCTTGGCCTGCTCGATTTGAGCGGCGGCCTGGCGGATGGCGGCTTCCTTCTGGTTAACTTGCACCTCCATCTCGGGGGCGTACAACGTGGCCAGGACGTCGTTTTTGTGCACGGGGTCGCCGATGTCGACATTCCACTTGCTGACGTAGCCCGCGACCTTGGCAAACAGCGGCGTCTCCTGGAACGCCTCGATATTGAAGCCGGGCTGCTCGATCGGGTGACGCACTGTCTTGCGCTCTGGACTGACGGCGCGGACCGTCAGCACGGCTGTTGGGGCCGGCGGATTTTCCGTCGCTTTGGACGGTGCGGTCGGACTCGGCTCGTTACATCCCG
>DASPSM010000864.1:0-2755 GCA_035623955.1 Planctomycetaceae bacterium | reverse complement strand
CAACGGAATAGAGGTCGAATTGACCGCCCGGGAGTATGCTTTAGTTGAGCTTCTGGCCCTGCACGCAGGCAGGCTGGTCACCCGGACGATGATCTACGAACATTTATACGGCGAGGACGACGATAGCTTGTCGAACCTCGTCGAGGTTCACGTCTCGAACGTTCGCAAGAAGTTGGGCCGCGATTTCATCACCACGCGGCGGGGACACGGGTATCTCGTGCGGATTTGATCCGTACAATATCCGTCAGTTACGGATTGGAAGGGGCTGGAGCGCACCCATGTTCCGCTCGATCCGCTGGACATTGCAAATGTGGCACGCGGCCATTCTGGCCACGGTGCTCATCGTTTTCGGCTGGGTGGTGTTCTACCTGGTGCGCGTCACCACTTACCAACAAATTGACGCGAGCTTGGACCGCATGGCCGACCTTGTCTCGGCCGGCCTCAGGCCGCGTCGTCGACCGCCCGACTTGCCGCGGCCCACCGCGGGTGCTCCTGTTCGGGAGGCTTTAGTCGCCAAGAATCCGAACGACAAGGCTGAAAAAGACAAGGCATCGACCGCGAAAACAGCGACCGAGGGTCCCACACAGGCTCCCGGCTCCTCCGTGGCCGGCGGAACCGAAAGGGCGGCCGCAACACCACCCCTGCCGGGTGAGAGGTTCGCGGGCCGTCGAGGCCCTCGTGGCGAAATGCGATTTGAGCTGAATCTGAATGAGGACTTTCCGCGATTTTTTGAGGACCAACTCGGTGCGGCGGCCTATTTTGTGGTCTGGCGCGGCGATGGCACCTTGGTCGTCAAATCGCAGTCCGCCAATGACATCCCGCTGCCCGAAACTCATTGGGAACCCCACGTCGCTCCGGTCAGTTTCGTGCGACAGCGCGGCATGTATCGTGAAACGATTCATCAGTTTCGTGCGGACGAGTCTCGCGCGCGGACGCTCTATATTCTCGTGGGCCGCTCGATCGAGGGGGACGTCGCGGCGATTTACGATAAGGCCTGGCTTCTCGGAGGAGTCGGGTTTGGCGTGCTCGCGCTCGGGTTGATCGGCGGATTCTGGTTCTCCGGCCGGGCGATCAAGCCGATCGAGGCGATCAGCGCGGCGGCCGCGGAGATTTCGCTCTCTAACCTGTCGCGTCGCATCGACGTTTCCGGCACGGAGACCGAGCTGACAGGCCTGGCGCGCACGCTCAACCAGATGATCGATCGGCTTGAATCAGCCTTTGCTCAGCAAGTGCGGTTTACCGCCGACGCGTCGCACGAGCTGCGGACGCCGCTGGCCGTGATCCTTTCGCACGCCGAACTGGCCCTCGACAAGAGTCGCCCGGCCGGCGAGCTTCGCGAAACGATCGAAACCTGCCGCCGCTCCGCGTTGAGGATGAAATCGGTCGTGGAATCGCTGCTGACCTTGGCCCGGTTCGATTCGGGGGAATTGCAGCTCGACTGCCGGCCGATCGATCTTTCGCGGATCACCGGGGATTGTGCCGCGTTGCTGCGACCCTTGGCTGAGAAACGGGGAATCGCGCTGGAGCTCGACCTCGAATCGGCCGGCCTGGTGGCTGACCAGGATCGCATCTCGCAGGTGGTGACCAATCTGCTGACAAACGCAATCCGATACAACCACGACAACGGGCGAGTCATGGTGACAACCCGCTCCTCCAAAAGCGACGTTGTCCTGAGCGTTGCCGACACGGGAATCGGCATCGGGCCCGAGCACTTGCCCCACATCTTCGAGCGGTTCTATCGAGTCGACAAAGCCCGTTCGCGGAAGGACGGCGGCATCGGCCTGGGGTTGGCCATCTGCAAGTCGATCGTGGAAGCCCACGGAGGGCAAATCAGCGTGACCAGCAGCGCCGAAGGGGCAACCCAATTCGAGGTGCGGCTGCCCAAGCGGGGGGCTTTGGTTCACGACGAGACACGGCAATCCGAAGAGACGCGGCTCGAGCCGGTCGCGATGAGCGCGAAAGTTTGAAGCGGTCCGCAACCGTGTCGCGCTCGCTCACGCCGCGGGCTTGCTGCTTTCTTTTGCTCCAGGCTAAAGTGGCCTGATGCCTCCCGCGAATTATTTTCAGACGGTCCCCGATCAAGCGGCGATCGAGCGCCTGCCACGCGACTTGAAGTTTCACCCGGTCAGCAATCCGGCCCCGCGGACGCTTTCTCGAGACCAAATCGAGCAATTCAACCGCGACGGATACCTCAAGGGCATCCGCATCTTCTCCGAAAGCGAGAGCCTCGAGAACCGCCGGTACTTCGACCAGCTCTTGGCCCGAGTTCTGGCCGAAGGTGGAACGAGCTACTCGATCAGCACGGCCCACCTCAAGTACCGCCGCGTTTACGATCTGCTGACCGATTCGCGGATCGTCGCCTGCGTCCGCGATCTGTTGGGCGAGAACGTGATCGCCTGGGGCTCGCATTTCTTCTGCAAGATGCCGCACGACGGTAAACGCGTTTCGTGGCACCAGGACGCGAGCTACTGGCCCCTCACTCCGTCGAAGACGGCCACGGTCTGGCTGGCGATCGACGACGCCGACCGCGGCAACGCCTGCATGCGGTTCATCCCCGGATCGCATCACCATGGCCACCTCACGTGGCGGCTGAGCGAGGAGGACGAGCACAACACGCTCAACCAGACGGTCGAAAACGCCGAGCAATTTGGCGAGCCGATCGACGTCGAGCTCAAGGCGGGCGAAATCTCGGTTCACAACGACATGCTCTTGCACGGCTCGGAGGCCAACGAATCCGACCGTCGCCGCTGCGGGC
>DASPSM010000863.1:0-2025 GCA_035623955.1 Planctomycetaceae bacterium | reverse complement strand
CACCTCGCTATCACGCGGGCGTCGCAAACCAGTTGCGCGGGCGCGGCGCAGCCGGCGTACGGAGCGACGCCGATACGGTCAGCAGACGTAGCCAGCGTGCTCTCAATCTGCAATCGGGGGATTGGTAAGTACATGAACCCGCGGCTCCAGAGAATCTTCAGTTTGCACCGCCTCCCGCAAGTCAAGGAATTGAAAATCCAACTCGGCTATCGTCACAATCAGCTATCTCACGGGTGATTTGCCATGCATCATTCGCATCCGCATGCGACCAGGCGAGGCTGGATCATACCGTGTCTTCTGTTTCTCGCTGCCGCAGCGATTCGTCCGTTGCCGGCAGAAGATCGCGCGGGCGCTCCCAAGAACGCGATCAGTGGGGTGACTCCCGCGCAGACATCGAAGAGCGCGCAGAGGTCCAACGCGCTCAATGGTCATCTCGACGACGTCTCGGCGAGGGTTTTGACGCCCGATGGTCGCTGCGCCCAGCGCGCCAGCATCGCGCTCGCCGTCGGTGGATCGCAAGTCATGATCAACAACGGTGAGCTCGAACCGCTACGACACGGACCGCGGAGCCGCGAGACGGACGACGCGGGCCGCTTTCATGTCGCGCGGCAAACCGCCGACTTTTGGCTCGTGATCACGCATTCCTCCGGCTTCCTGCGGATCAGATGCTCGCCCAAGTCGACGCCAGAAACGATCCGGTTGAAGGCCTGGGCACGGGTCGAAGGGACTTTGCGAGTCGGGCGCAAGCTGCAACCGAATGCCGAGGTTTCCCTTAGCCTCGACGGCGACGACCAACACGGTCCGAATGATCCGCTTTTCTTTTCGATCCAGACTCAGACGACCGATGCGAACGGTCATTTCGTCTTCGAGCGGGTGGTTCCAGGGCGCGGCGAGATTGCCAGGAAGTTCTTGGCACGCGCGAGCGATGGCCCAATCATCTCCTCGTCCTGCCGCGTACCTGCCCAATTCGTTTCAGGAAAGACGACGCATCTTGATCTCGGCGCCACGGGGCGGCCAGTGATCGGACAACTGCAACCTTCCGCGAACTCGAAGGTGGAGATTTCGTGGAACCGCTCCCACGTGATTGTCGACCCCGTCGATGCGCGCGACGATGTTCGACAACTTGTGGCAACGCTCGACGGCCACGGGAACTTCTGCGTCGATGACGTGCCCACGGGGGCATATCGGTTGCTCATCCTCCACTTTAAGTCGGGCGCAGCTCGGCTCATGGCGATCCGCCGATTTACTGTGCCGCCAATCGACGAAAAACTGTCCCAACGGCCGATCGACCTGGGCGTGTTGAAAATGCGGTCCGATGATCCATAACCTGGTGATTCGATGGAGCGACAACCGAAAACAAGCGGACGACTCGCGGCGTTCGCACTGTTTGTCGTCACCGTCTCAGCCCTGCTCTCTGCGCGGGCTGAGGACTCCAAGTCCGGACGTGCGCCCCCCAGTTCCAAACCCGCGAGCGCTCCCGCCCCGTCAACGACGACGTTTGATTTGCGGATCGTCGGACCCGACGGCAAGCCGATCCCGAACGTCGAAGTCGACTTCCTAAGCGAACCGCGCATCAGCCCCGAGGACATCAGGCGCGGCAGATTCGTGAGCCAGGCGAGCTACGGGGCGACGCTCCAGCCCGATGGCGAAGGCCGAATTTCAGTCTTGCGGCCGACTGATTGGAAGCGATTGGAGATCTGCATCGACGCTCCCGGCTACGCGAGGTTCTGGCGTCTGTGGCAGCCGTACCTGCGCTCCGATCCGATCCCGGTCGAGCTGACGGCGAAACTCGAGGCCGGCTGGTCCGTCGGCGGGACGATCGTCGATAGCCGGGGGAAACCGATCGCCGGCGCGAGGATTTTTCCGCCGAGCGAACCCGCCTTCGGCCGCGTCGACGCGTTGAAACGGTTTTTCGACAGGGCACCGCGAAGCGACGCGGAAGGACGATGGCGTTTTGACTGCGTGCCGCTTTGGAGGGATCCGGTCATCGTCGAGGTTGATCATCCGCAGTTCCTGGGGCGGGGA
>DASPSM010000830.1:0-2813 GCA_035623955.1 Planctomycetaceae bacterium | reverse complement strand
CCCCCAGAAGCGACCACGTGCCCGAGCTGATGTAAGCCCAGTTGGGGCTGCCGGTGGATTGAGTCGGGACGGCGGCGACTGCCGATCCGGTGTCGTGGGTGGCGGGTGCGACGACCTCGATTCGCTTGAGGCCGGCCCGAGCGGCCACTCCCTCGCGCAGCTTGCCGAGCTGCGTGCCGGGTGGGACGACTTCGGGAAACAGGCCGGCGGGCAGCCCGAACCGCCCGAGCAAATCGAAGGCCCAGCGGTTCTGTGTGGCGTGAAAGCACTGGGTGGTCGTCGCATTCGTGAATTCGATCACCCGGCTGCCGCACAGGCACCAGTGGAAAAAGTCAGGCATCAACAGCAACCGTTCGGCCGCGGCCAGCAGGTCCGGATTCGAGCGCTGGAATGCCAGCAGTTGAAAGAGCGTGTTGAACTCCATGAATTGCAGGCCGGTCTGCGCGAAGATCTCGCGCTTGGGGACGCGGCTAAACGCGCTCTCCAGGGCGCCGGCGGTCCGCGAGTCGCGATAGTGGAAGGGCTGCGACACGATCTCGCCGTTCCGCGCCAACAGCACGTAGTCGACGCCCCACGTATCGACCCCGACCGAGGCGACGCGGTCGCCGAATTGGGCCGCGGCCCGCGCGAGCCCCTCCTGAATTTCGGACCAAAGCCGCAAGACGTCCCAGCGCAGCGTCGTGCCGAGCGAGACCGCACCGTTCGGAAAACGATGGATTTGCTCCAAGCGGACGCGACGGCCGTCGAAGAGCCCGGCCATCACCCGGCCGCTTTCGGCCCCCAGGTCGACTCCGAGGTAGCAGGCGTCGGCCATTTATTTCTTGCCCAGCTTGCGTTGTTGAGCGAAGAATTCCTGCAACAGGGCGCGCGATTCGTCTTTGAGCAGCCCGCCGATCACGACCGCCTGGTGGTTGAGTCGAATGTCACTCGTCAGCTGAAACAGGGTGTCGCAGGCGCCCGCCTTGGGATCGGCGGCTGCGTAGTAGACGCGGGGCAGTCGCGCTTGGACGATCGCCCCCGCGCACATCGGGCACGGCTCGAGCGTAACGTAGAGCGTGCAATCCAGGAGCCGCCACGAGCCCAGCGCCTGCGCCGCCTGCGTGATGGCGATCATCTCCGCGTGAGCGGTCGGGTCGTTGAGGCTCTCGCGCTGGTTGCCGGCGGCGGCAATCAAGCGATCCTCGTGAACAATGACGGCGCCGATCGGCACTTCGCCGGCCTCGAAGGCTGAACGCGCCTCGGCCAGCGCGGCCTGCATCCATTGCTCGTGCGGCTGCAGCGGGTTCAAGGGGGGATCGTATTGCATGGCGTTTCAACGACGATTCTAACGCGCGTGGGAGGGCGAGGCTCCCGCCGCGCCGCAGCCACTCGCGCTCGGAAACAAAACAGAGAGGCTCAGCGGGAGCTTCGCCCTCCCTCAACGCGCGTACCAGACGATAAGCCGCTCGAGGTCGGCGGCGTGCGCCAACAGCCGGACGCGTCGCCGCGACGAGCGGCTGCCCAGCACGGGCGAGTAACCGTGATGATGGTCGGCAATCGCCAGGGCCTGGGCAACGTCGTCGGTCGTCAGAGTTTTGCGCGAATCGCTCGCCGCCAGCCAGCGAGCCAGCCATAACACGACGGGAAAGACCAACGCCAGGCTATAAAAGCCCTCGACGAACGGAACTCGATAATAGGCGGGCCCGCAAAAGTGCAGGCCTTGGATTTTGACCCGGAAGTATCGAATGAGGATCGATTCCGCCTCGGGGCTCAGCCCGCCGAACGGCTCTTCGAGTGCCGCGAACGCCACCTCGCGAAAAGCGGGCTGCAGCGGCATCGCGTTTCCTGTGCCTCGAGCAAATGTGAGGGCGGCCTTCAGCAATCGCACGCGTCCGCGCCACCCGCGGGCCGCTTCCTCAAATGTGTCGCGACGAGCGTAGTGGGCCGCCAGCATCCGAAATTGCAACTGGCCCGCGCGACTGGCCGGCAGCGGTTGGAGCGCCTCGGCTTCGATCGGGGCTCCTGAAACGATCTCCAAGAAGTCCGTCAGGCGGCTCCCCCGGATCGCGTCAAATTTCGCCTGGTCAATGGTCCGCACCAGGACCAGCGCCTGCAAGAGCGCGGCAACGAGCGGCACGTCGGGCCGGGCGATGATTTCGTCGAGCGCGTGCCCAAACTTGTGGAAGTCGGCCCAATCGACCCGCGTGCGAGGCGAGATGAGCGGTGGATCGATGAGGTCAGCGTGTTCGGGGACGACCTGCGATTCCAGCACCCTGAGCGAGTCGCGCTGCTGGTCCACCGCCTTGCCTCGATTGGCGACGACCGAGGGGCAACTGAATCGCAGGCTGACTGCCACCTTTCGGCCCGCGGGGTGAAACACATACGGGTAAAGCTGGCAGGGAAGCGGCTTGGCCTGCTCGCCAAATTTGGCATGGATGCGACACAAGCCTTGCTCATTCAAAAAGACGCACGCTCCATCCGGGCGGTGCGCCAGCCGATAGCGTCGCTTCCACGGTGGGCCCGCGAACCAAACGATGGGCGATTGATCGGCCGGGATGCCGTCGGCCGCCGTCCAGTTCTGTTTCAGAATCCGCCGCCGCTCTTCTTCCGTGATCTCGATCAAATGCTGCCGGCAACAACCGCCGCAATTGTGGCAGCTCCAGTTTTGAATGATCGGCAATTGAAGGGGAGGGGCGGCCATGACGAGCGTGCGTCGTGAACAGATTCAATCGAAAGTCGATCCGAGTTGCGAAATCTAATGTCGCCGCGCGGCCGCCCGTTCGACCGGTTCAGCCGGGCGTTCTTCCGAGCGCTCGAAGACGAGGGGATGATCG
>DASPSM010000815.1:0-3871 GCA_035623955.1 Planctomycetaceae bacterium | reverse complement strand
GACGAAGTCGACGTTAGGCCATCCCCTGGGCGCCAGCGGCGCGATGGAGTTTGCCATCTGCATCCAGACGCTTCGCGACCAGTTCGTTCCGCCGACAATGAATTGCGACGATCCGGATCCGTCGGTCGGGCTGGACTACGTCCCCAATGAAGGCCGGCCGCAGCGCGTGCGCTACGCGATGTCAAACTCGTTCGCCTTCGGCGGCAACAACGCGTCGCTGTTAGTCAGAGCGGCGGATTAAGCAGGGCGCCGAGTGAGCGACGCATCGGCTGAAGACTGCGCCGTGGACTGTTGAGTTGACGGGCACATTTCCCAAACCGACAGCTTCGCTGTCGTCCCGGCAACTGTTGACGCGTGAGCCTCCGACGTTCCGGAAAGCTCAAAACTGCCGCAGGAAGCGGACGTCGTTCTCGTAGAATCGCCGGATGTCGGTGATTCCGTGCCGCTTCATGCAGAGTCGCTCGACGCCGAGGCCGAACGCGAAGCCGGTGAACTCGTCGGAATCGTAGCCGACGGCCGAGAGGACGTGCGGGTCGACCATGCCGGCCCCGCCAATCTCCATCCAGTCATCGCCCCAGGGAATATCGACTTCGACCGAAGGCTCGGTGAAGGGGAAGAACGACGGGCGAAAGCGGATCGAAACGTCGTGCTCCAGATAGCTGGAGAAGAGCATGCGGATGACCGTCTTGAGCTGCGCCATGGTCACGCCGCGATCGACCATCAGACCTTCCATCTGATGGAACACACACGAATGCGAGGCGTCGATCGTGTCGGGGCGATAGACGCGCCCCAGACTCACGACGCGGACTGGCGGCTTCTGCTGTTCCATCACACGGATTTGAACAGTTGAGGTTTGCGTCCGCAGCAGGACGGGCCGTGTTGACTCGGTTTGGCCCGTGGAGACCGGGGCGAGCCCAGCGTTTGCCGCCGCAACGGATGCCGCCGCCAAATAAAAATTGTCGAGCGGATCGCGGGCCGGATGGTCTTCCGGAATGTTGAGCGCCTCGAAGTTGTGCCACTCGTCTTCGATCTCGGGCCCCTCGGCGACCGAGAATCCGAAGCGCCCCATGATGTCTTTCAATTCGTCCATGGTCTGGACGAGGGGATGTTTTTTGCCGAGGCGCACCGGCGTCCCCGGGAGGGTGAGATCGAGTCCGCCGGCGACCGCTTTGGGGCGAGTCAACTCCTTCTGACGCGCCTCGAGCGCAGCTTCGACCTTCGTTTTGGCCTCGTTGAATTGCTTGCCGACGGCAGGCCGCTGGGCGGGGTCGACTTTTCCCAACAGCGCTTGCAGATCGCGCAGGCGGCCGTGCTTTCGGCCGACGAACTCGACGCGCGCGGCTTCAAGCGCCGCAGCGTCAGCGGCCGCGGCAATCGCAGCCAGCGCCGCCTGTTCGTAGGCGACAATTTCGCCGATCGGATCCATGAGATCGACGTCCGAGGTTCGCGTTCAAAGAATCAGGCGGCCGAGCCTCGAGCGACGGCCTTCTTCGCGATCTCGACGATCTCGGCAAAGACGTCCGGCTCGTGGATGGCCAGCTCGCTGAGAGTTTTGCGGTTGAGTTCGATGCCCGCCAGGCTCAACCCCCGCATGAACGTCGAATAGTTCAGGCCATGCGGGCCGCAGGCGGCCGACAACCGCGTGATCCACAAAGCGCGAAACTCGCGCTTCTTGAGACGACGGTGCGTCCACGAGAAAGCGCGGGCGCGGAGCACCGTCTCCTTCATGCTGCGCAGCAGTTTCCGCCGGCCGAGAAAGTTGCCGCGAGCCTCTTTAAAGAGCCGTTTCTTGGAGCGGTGCCGCGCTTTTCCTGCTCGTACTCTCATGGCCTGGCTTCAATCCAACGTGAATGCGTGCTTCAGCAAAACGCGGCTAGGGTGACGGCTGCAGGGCATAGCGGATCATGGCGCTTTGTTTTCCTTCGACGGTCCGATCGGCTCGGGCCTGCCGGTTCCGCTTGCCTCCCTTATGGGCCAACTTGTGGCCGCGAAAGGCCTTCTTGTGCTTCACCTTGCCCGAGGCGGTGACCTTGAACCGCTTGCGAATTCCTTTGTGTGTCTTTTGCTTGGGCATGGCCGCAGATCCGATGACGTCGCCGAAGGACAGCCCCCTCGGGGGGAAACCACCTCCGACGGGGGAATCGCGGATTATAGCGACCGCCCCCGGAGGCTTACCACCGATCCTCGGCAAAAATCCCAGAGGCGGCGCCGGGCGAGCTTGCAAACGCGAGCTGGCGGACGCTTCGGCCGCTACTTCGGCGTCAGCACGCAGGACATCGAGCGGCCGGAGTCCATGCGCGGCAAGGCCTCGACCTTGGAGATGTCTTCCAGAGCGGAAATCACCTGCGTGAGGATCTCGCGCCCTTTTTCGTGGTGCGCGTTTTCGCGGCCGCGGAACAGCACATTCACCTTCACTTTGTCGCCGTCTTCCAGAAAGGTGCGGGCCTGCTTGACTTTGAAGCCGATGTCGTGCTCGCCCGTCTTGGGACGCAGCCGGATTTCCTTGAGTTGCTGCTGATGCTGCTTGGCGCTTTTGGTCTGCTTGCGCTTCTGCTCGTACTTGAACTTCCCGAAGTCCATGATCTTGCAGACGGGGGGCCGAACGTTCGGAGCGACTTCAACCAGGTCCAGTCCCGCCTCGACGGCTAATTTTTGCGCCTCGGCCGTGGCCAGAATCCCCAGCACTTCTCCGTTCGCGCCGACGACCCGGACCGGCGAAATGCGAATCTGCTCGTTCACCCGATGCGATGTTTCGATCGTTACAGTCCTCTCGCTGCCCTGAGAAAATGACCGCGGCGGGTCTATTGCGCGTCTGATGCAAACCGCAGGCCAGCGGCTGAATCAGACGCGCGGGGGCCCACCGCGTTCGGAATTTCGACGTAAATCCACTTCTACCGCTCATGTTCACCCCCGTCAACCACAGGCGAGAACGGCCGAATCGAGCTGCCTGACCGTGCGCGAAACCCGCAACTGGCGAGCGCTCGTCAGCGGCGGTTGCGGCCAGCCGCGGCGTTCGGGGCAGCCGACTGCTTGGCGGCGGACTTTGAGGCCGGCTCGGCTGGCGTCGCGGGGGAGGCCAGAGCCACGGCGGGCGTCTCGGCGGCTTTCAACTGGGCGTCGATCAGGTCCTCGGTCCGAACGATCGCCGAGGCAATCTGGATCGCCTTGTGTCCCTTGAGCAGACCGGGCGAGCCATGAAATAGCGGGCGGCCTTCGATGTAGACCTCCAGGGGCTGCTCGCGCCCCTTTTCGGTCATGATCACGTCGCCGACCGACAGACTCATGATTTCCCGGGCGGACAGCCGCGTGTCGGCCAGCCCGACCACCATTTTGACCTTTCCCTTGCCGACGCCGGTTTGCAGGTTCAACTTTTGTCGGGCGTCGGCGGTCCGCTTCGTGTAGGCGGACCACGTGTCGGACGACAAGTTGCCCATCAGGGGCTCGATCGTATTGAACGGGATGCACAAGTTCATGATCCCGCGGATCTCGCCCATCGTGATCTCGAAACTGATCAGCACGATGACTTCGTTCGGGGGAACGATCTGAACGAGCTGCGGATTCGATTCGACCTGCGTGACGCGCAGCTTGAGCTCGCAGACGCTGGCCCACGACTTTTCGAGCCCTTCGATGGCCCGCTCGATAATCCTCTCGATCAGCCGCAGCTCGATCTCCGTCAGCGGGCGGCTGGGAATCGAGTACTTGGCCGACTTGCCTCCCCCCAGCAGCCGGTCGACGATCGGAAAGATGATCGACGGAGTCAGGTCGAGGATCATGTGTCCGTCGAGCCCCTCGGCCCGCATCACGTTGAAGCAGGTCATGTTCTCGAGGCTGAAGACGAATTCGCCGTACGTGAGCTGATCGACGCTGCTCA
>DASPSM010000813.1:0-15398 GCA_035623955.1 Planctomycetaceae bacterium | reverse complement strand
AAAAGATGTCGCCCCCGGTGAACCCTTCGTCACTCATCAGGCCGCCGATAAAGGCGATCGATTTGCCGTCCGGCGACCAGCACGGCTCGGCGATTTGCATCGACGGTTTCAGAATCGATGACACGACCCCCGATTGGATCGGGAGTGTAAACAGCTGCGCAAGGTACCAGTTGTCGTCGCCGGGCGGATGGGCGGCAATCGCCGCCAACGTCTGGCTGTCGGGGGACCAGGCGTATTCGTACACGTAGAGGTCGGCGGGCGACACCTTGCGCGCTTGCCCGTTTGCCACGTCCACGCTGCCGATTCGCTGCACGAAAGACTTCTCGCCCACGACTCCGGTCTGGGTCGGGACTGCGGAAGTCGGGCCGGCCGCCCGCGATGGGTTCTCGATGAATAGATAGCCGATCGACTTTCCGTCCGGCGACCAGCGCAGGTTCGAAATCGCGCCGGTGAGGTGCGTCACTTGCTTCGGTTGTCCGCCCGATCGGCCAATCACGAAGATTTGTTGCTGGCCGCTCTTTCCCGTGCTGTAGAGAAAGGCGAGCTGTTTCCCATCCGGTGACCAAGCCGCACCGTGTCCCGCTTTGCGGGTCTTTCCCTCGCGAACGACAATCCGCTTCGGCGAGCCGCTCGAAGACCGCAGGTCGGCCACGCAGAGTTCCGGCTCGGAAGTGTGCGAGTCGTCGCCCCGTTCCACCTGGTTCCACGTGACAAACTGGCCGTCCGGCGAGATCGAGACTTGCGAAAAGTAATGCAATCGCTGAGGCGACGGCTGTGAAGGCGCCTTGGGAGCCAGGCCTTGGCCCCAAGAAACCATCGTCGGCGCAAGCAAGAACCCGATCACGATCGCTAGACACAGCACTCTGAGCCTTTGAGACACCATCTCCGCTTCTCTTGTTCTCTTGTGAAATGACTCGTCCGGCCAAGACGGAAAAACGACGAAAAACTGGCGGCCGCCATTCTACAAGCGCGGACGGCGGTTCGCTCGCGACCGGCGAGGGCAAGCCTGATAAGGATCTGAAGCGCCGCCGGATACTCGTCCTCGACCCGAGCGGACGCATCGTTTGGGCCTACGCAGGCTACCAGCCAGTGAGCAAACGACATCTTGCAGAACACCGCGGTGGCGGGCAGAATTTAATGAGTCCTTTCCGCGACGCCCCACTTCATTGCGTCAGCTTCGGGAGCCGGCAATGCACGCGCACTTCGGCTTGACGCTCGTTGTCAATCACGCGTGCAATTTACGCTGCACCTACTGTTACACCGGCGAAAAATTCGCGCGATCGATGCCTCTCGAAATCGGACGCAAAGCGATTGATCGCGCTGTCTCCTCTCTTTCTCCCTCGGGGACGCTCGATCTCGCATTTTTCGGGGGCGAGCCCCTGATCGAGGCCGAATTGATCCTGGCCCTCGTCGACAATGCTCGCGCCCAGACAGCCAGGCACGGTGTTCAGTTGGCACTCAACATGACCACCAACGGCACAATCACATCCGCGGCTGCCTGGAACGTCATGACGCTGCCGGAGATGAAACTGTCAATCAGTCACGACGGACTCCCTGCGATTCACGATCGTCACCGTATTACGGTCGACGGCCAGTCGAGTTCT
Organism: Planctomycetaceae bacterium; assembly: GCA_035623955.1. Lineage (GTDB taxonomy): Bacteria > Planctomycetota > Planctomycetia > Planctomycetales > Planctomycetaceae > DASPSM01. Next base: position 13,794 of record DASPSM010000813.1, on the reverse strand, counting down.
GGGCGGGTTGAGGAAACGATGGCGCGTCTCCTCGAGGATGGAAGGGAATTCCGCGTCGTGATGGTGGTCCATCCCGATACTGTCGAGTCGCTGTCTGCGGGACTGCACTATTTGTATTCACTCGGTGTTCGTCAGTTTGATCTATCGCTCGACCTGTGGACAAATTGGACTCGAGCGGACGGGGCGCGACTGAGCGAGGCGATCGGCCGCGCGGCCGACTTTTGGGGAACGCAGCTGCCCGAATGCAGCGTCAACTGGTTCGACGAAAAAGCCGCCCGAGCCAGTGGAATACGCGTTCCCGAAATCGCGCGCTGCGGCTTCGGTCACGTCGAGATTGCCGTCACTCCGGCCGGTCATCTCTTCCCTTGCGAGCGTCTCGTTGGCGCGGACGAGCCCGGCAATCCGATGCGACTGCCGGAAAATGTGTTTGATGGAACTGACTTCCTCGATCGACACCCACTCGCGCGGACGCCGGCTGCCGAGTGCGAGCCCTGCGTGTTGCGGCCGCTTTGCAACACGACGAATTGCCGCTGCAGCAACTATGTGCGGACCGGAGACGTGGACCGGCCCGATGGACTGCTCTGTCTGCTCGACCAGGTTTGTTACCGCGAAACGGTTCGCGTGTTGCAGTCGAGGGCCTTAACCTGCGCCTGAGGTGCTTATGGACGAACCACTCAATTCGGGAGAACCCCAGAAGCCCGAGCACCCGTTGGATGACGACTCGTCAAGCGAATCGCTGTCGAAGGTGCCGCCGACTCCGATGATCGAGCCGGTCATTCCCAAGTCGTGGACCGTGCCGCTGATCATCGCGGGAGGCGCAGGAGCGCTGGCCCTGATCGCTCTGTTGCCGGCTCCGTGCGCAGGAGCGACGCGATCGGCCAAGTTGAAGTGGCAAGAACGACAACGTGAAATTGCGCAAGCCCAGATCGCCGAGAGAGATGCCAACCGACACGGCTCGCAACGACCTTAAGCGGCCATTGCGCAGACGATTGCCGCGCCGCATCCGCGTTGCCTTGCGGTGGATCGAACGGGGCTTGGCGATCTTCGGCGGCCTTGTCGCACTCTCGTGGCTGACCATCGACACGTCAGTGATCATCTCGCAATCGATGTCCCCGACTCTTCAGGGAACAAACGTGGACACGGGGGACCGGGTGCTTGCGGAAAAAGTGAGCTACTGGTTTCGCCGGCCGCATCGTTGGGAAGTGGTCACCTTCGTCGACAATTCGGGGCAGAAGGTGATGAAGCGCGTTGTTGGTTTGCCGGGCGAGAGCGTTCAGATGCGCGAGCCGCGCGTGCTGTTGATCGACGGAAGACCGGTCGACTGTCCTCCCTCCTTCGAGCGAAAGTATTTGCAGTTCGGCAACCTGACCGATGGCAAGCCGGTGCCCTGCGGGACAGGGTATTACGTCCTGGGCGACTATCTTCAAGATTCCGAGGACAGTCGATTTGAGGGACCGGTGCCCCCGGGACGGATCATCGGTCGCGCGTGGCTCATCTTCTGGCCGTGGGCGCGATTAGGCTGGGTGCGCTGACCACAGATCCTTGGTCAAGCGCTCTGACGACGCGAGATTACGGACGCCGGCGATCGTTTCGGAAATCGGCGGTTCGCCCTATTCTTAATGAAAGCGTGCTCCTCTATATGTGCCATGCGATTCGGGGGCCGCACGGCGTGCCCTCGTTAAGCCGAACCTTGCGCCCGTAAAGCGTGCCGGGCGTTCGTTCGCGCCAAGAATCGGTCCCGCACGGCGATGGAATTGTGCAGCTTGAGCGTCGAATCACCTGTCGCACAGCAGTCTGTCTCGGCGGTCAGATTGACCACCGATTCGACGAGCTGGACTCGACGCTGGCAGGGACTGCTTCTCTTGTGGGCCGGCTGGCTGATTCCGCAGTTCATTCTCCTGGGACCCGCCCTCATCGGACGGACCGTCGACATTCCCGTCGACTTGCTGGTTCCGCACCCGTTCGGGAACTGGTCGGAGAAGCTCTATCTTCCCGAGACGAAAGAGAACGCTTCGATCGCAATGCGGCACGGCAACGAGTTGGGCGACCTTGTCGTGCAATTCCCGCCCGCGCGCGAGTTTTTTTCAAGAGAGCTGCGCGCAGGACGACTGCCGATGTGGAATCCCGACAACCTCGGCGGTGTTCCGATCGTTGGTTGGGGCTACTCGCCGTTCGAGGTGCCCTATTACGTTTTCCCTTCGCCCGTTACGGTCGCGTGGATTTCGCTGTTGCAGTCGCTGACGATTGGCCTGGGAGTGTGGCTGTTTCTGCGGCGCTCTTTGGATTTGTCGTATCCGGCCGCCGCGCTTGCGAGTTGGTGTGCGCCGCTGACGGGCTTCATGACGCTGTGGCACGGCTTTTCAACGCTCGCGGCGGCCTGCTGGCTGCCTTGGCTGCTCCTCGCGATCGACGCGAGCGTGAAAAGGCCGCGGGGTTGGGGCTTCGTGAGTACGGCCTTGGTAACCACTCTCGTTCTTCTGGGGGGCCATTTCGGGCTCGCTGGGCTCGTTTTGTTGACGTCCGGGTTCTACGCCGTTTGGCGGCTCGTTGAAGCGGCGTGGGCCAAGGAATGGCGACGGGTCGCATGCGCGGCCCCCGTGATCACGGCCGGATGGCTGTTGGGGTTCGCGATTTCGGCGGTCGTGCTCCTGCCATTCCTCGACTACGTGGCCACCGGGGCGCGGACGGACTCGCAGTTGGAGGGCCGCGAGGAACGTCCCCCCCAAGGATTGGAAGCATTGCCGGCAATTATGCGGCCCGACGTCTACGGCGGCGGAACGCGGTTTAACTGGACGAACACCGCCAGCGTCCCGCTGATCGAAAGCTCCTCGTGTGCGTACGCCGGACTCCTGGCCGCTCTCTGGCTCGCGCCTCTGGCGTGGTCTCATCGCACCCTGCGACGGCAGACGGTTTTCTGGACGCTGATCGTGGTGGTGACCGTCGGCTGGACGCTGAACATTCCAGGCATTGTTGACCTGTTGCGTTCGAGGCCCCTGCGACCGCTGGCGCCGCTGTCGTATAACCGCTGGACCTTTGCCACATCCGAGGCGATTCTGATCCTGGCGGCCATCGGCCTCGACTCGCTGAGCCGCGGCTTGCCGCGCTTTCGTTGGTGGTGGGGTCTGCCGATCGTTGCGACCGGCGTCTTCTTTTGCTGGTGCGTCGCGCGGCTCTTCAGCGTCACTCGGGAGCTCGAAAAAGAGGGTTTTTCGAACTACCTCCTGATTGGCGCCGGGCTTTCCCTGGTTGTTCTTGTCGCCTGGATTCTGACGTTTCGTGCCGGTCCAGGCGCCCGATGGACTCGCCTCGCGCTGATTGCCCTGTTGCCGCTCGAACTTTTCGGATTCGCCTGGGATGAGCGGCGGCAAGCCGACCGCAGCCTCTATTTTCCCCGCGTTGCCGTCCTCGAGAAGCTCGCGGCCTTGCCGCAGGGACGAGTCTGGGGCGTTGGATGCCTGGCTCCGAATCTCAATCTGATGTGCGGCCTCGAGGACGTTCGCGGCTACGACGCAGTCGACCCGCTCGCCTATCTCAAGCTCTTCCAACTGGCCTGCGACAAGGAAAGCTCGGTTCACTATCCCGAGTGCCGCACGATTATGGCGAAGCCGGCGGGCAACTTCGACGCCCACGGCCTGAAGCTCCATCCGGTCGCCGATCTGCTCAACGTGCGCTACCTGATTTTTCGCGACCCGCCCCGGAGCGGACTGCCAGTCCTTTTGCATGAGGACGATTACTGGATCATCGAAAACCAGAACGTCCTCCCGCGCGCCTACGTTCCCACAGCAGCTCAAGTCGTCAAGAGCGACGCAGAGGCCCTCGAGCGGATGGCTGGTTTCGACTTCGACCCCCGCAAGACGGTCTTGATGACGGACGACTTGTCTCTGCCATCGACCATGAAAGGAACCGCCGGCGTCCGTTACGAAACTCCGACGCGAATCAGTCTGGAAGTCGAGATGCAGACTCCCGGGCTGGTGCTGCTCTCCAACCGCTGGGACCCGGGCTGGAGTGCACAGATCGACGGTTCCGCGTCTCCGATTTACTGCGTCGATTACGCCCTTCGCGGCTTCCGAGTCCCCGCGGGAAAACACACGATCGTGTCGACCTACAGCCCACCGAACTTGCGGAAAGGCCTGGCCATCACGACGACCGGGTTTGCCGGTTTACTGTTGTGGGTAATCTGGCAATTCATGTCGCGGCGACGCGCGTCCTTAGCCGCAGAGCGGCGCTGAGTTCACCAGTCCCGAGTTTTGGTATCGCATGTGTTCCGAGCAGCGTAAACGCGCTCACCGCTCTTTCCGCGAGGCCGCGCCACAACAAAACGAAACGACCGATGTGGACCGTCCCTCCCAAAACATCGACCCGTCAGAGCTACGATTTCGGGTCCAGCATGATGTCCTGTTACAATCACCACTGCGGGAGCGCAGTCCCCGTCGCTTTGAATCGCAATTGCGGTTTGACTGCACCGAGACGCCCGGATGTTGGCACAGCTCGCCGAACGCTACTCTCAAACCCGCGCGTTTACGGAGCGTTTGTGCCAACCTTTGGCGGTCGAGGATTTCGTCGTTCAATCAATGCCCGACGCCAGCCCGACGCGGTGGCACTTGGCGCATACCGCCTGGTTTTTTGAGAACTTCGTGCTGACTCGTTGGGAAGCGGATTATCGGCCGGCCAACGCCGATTTCCAGTTTCTCTTCAATTCGTACTACAACAGTGTCGGCGAGGCTTTTCCGCGTGCGCGACGCGGCCTGTTGACGCGGCCGACGGTCGCCGAAGTGTTCCAGTATCGACACGCCGTCGATGAGCGCGTGCTGCGGCTGCTGCACAGTCCCCGAGACGACTCGCCGGAAATGGCGAATGTGGTCGAGCTGGGGATCAACCACGAACAACAGCACCAGGAGTTGACGCTCACTGACATCAAGCACGCTTATTCGTGCAATCCTCTGTTTCCAGCCTTCCGGAAACTCCCGATCGGCCCCTGCACGAAGAACCCTCGACCAGTCAGCTGGTCTACCTTTGACGGGGGCGTCGTGGAGATCGGGCACGCCGCGCGCACGTTTGCCTTCGACAACGAGCGTCCGCGTCACAAATCGTTTTTGCAGCCCTTTGAAATCGGCAATCGACTCGTCACCAACGGCGAATTTCTCAATTTCATGAAGGATGGAGGCTACCGCCGCCCCGAACTCTGGCTGTCCCTGGGCTGGGCGACCGTGCGCGAGCAACAATGGGGGGCTCCCCTCTATTGGGTCGAGCGGGACGGAAATTGGCAGGAGTTTACCCTTGGCGGTTTGTGCCGGTTGAACGTCGATGAACCGGCGTGCCACATCAGCTACTTCGAGGCGGATGCCTTCGCCCGCTGGGCCGGCGCACGGCTGCCTACGGAAGCCGAATGGGAGCACGCGGCCGCAAAGGTCGACTTAAAGGGCAGCTTCGTGGAAAGCGATCGGTATCACCCCGCGCCAGACAACGGCGATGACGCGGGCTTGGCCCAAATGTACGGGGAAGTCTGGCAATGGACAGCCAGCCCTTACACGCCATATCCCGGATACGTGCCACCCGCGGGGGCGCTCGGCGAATACAACGGCAAGTTCATGTGCAACCAATATGTCTTGCGCGGCGGCTCGTGTGCCACGCCCGCCAGCCACATGAGAGCGACCTATCGCAATTTCTTTCCGCCGGAGGCACGCTGGCAGTTTACTGGCATTCGGTTGGCCCGCGACGTGCAAAGCTAAGTGATTCCGAGACACCCATTGGTAGGCCCCCTCACGCCCAGCCCCTCTCCCGCGAGGGGCTGGGGGGTGAGGGGTCGCTTTCAGAATTTCGGCGACTGAGGCATACAGGGCCCACATGCTTGAGTTCCGCGGAGTCTCGAAATCGTTCAACGGAACCACTGTCGTCCATCCTCTGCATCTCTCCGTCGAGCGAGGTGAAGTGGTCGTATTGCTCGGACCGAGCGGCTGCGGCAAGACAACGATTTTGCGGATGGTGGCCGGACTGGTCGCGCCGACAAGCGGGCAGATTACCGTCGACGCGATTCCGCTGACCGACCAGACTGTCGGTGCGGTGCGGCGAAGGCTTGGATACGTGGTTCAAGAGGGAGGCCTGTTTCCTCACCTCACCGCCGTCGAAAACGTCACGCTGCTGCCCCGACACGACGGCTGGCCCCGAAAACGGATCGACGAGCGCCTGGCCCAGCTGGCTCAGATGACCCAGTTTCCGAACGACGCGTTGACCCGCTATCCGAACGAGCTGTCGGGCGGACAGCGCCAACGGCTGAGCCTGATGAGGGCCCTCTTCGCCGATCCTCAGATTCTCTTGTTGGACGAACCGCTGGGCGCTCTCGATCCATTGATTCGTGCGGGGTTGCAGCACGACCTCAATGAGGTCTTTGAGCGGACGGGGGCGACTGTCCTCTTGGTCACGCACGACCTGGTGGAAGCAGGCCGGTTCGCCGACCGCGTTTGTGTCATGAACGCGGGCCGCATCGTGCAGCAGGGACCGTTTGCCCAAATCCTCGAAAAGCCGAGCGACGACTTCGTCCGCGAATTCGTCAGTTCGCAGGTCGTCACGGCGTGAAACACCGGTCGCTCGTCAAACTGGTTGCCGTGGCTCTGGCGCTCTTGATCGCAGGTTTGGCTCCGCTGCCTCGCCGTGCCGTTCAGTTGCGGGTCGGTTCGAAAAAATTCACCGAGTCGGTCATTCTCGGCGAGATGATGCGGCTGTTGGCCGAAGAGGCCGGGCTCAAGGTGGCGCATTATCGCGAGTTCGGCGGAACTCGGATCGTCTTCGATGCGCTGGTGGCCGGCGAAATCGACATCTATCCCGAGTACACGGGGACGATCGCGGCGGAGATTCTCGCCGCGCAGCACGTCACCGACGAGAAGACAATGGTTGACTTGCTGCGCCAGAAAGGCGTCGGCGTTTCCAAGTCGCTGGGATTTAGCGACACGTACGCGTTGGCAATGACGCGCCCTCGCGCCACTCAGCTTGGCATGTCGAAGATTTCGGATCTCAAGCGGTTGCCGGAATTGCAGCTTGCGCTGACCCACGAGTTCCTCGACCGCGCGGACGGCTGGACGGCGCTCAAGCGGCGCTACGATCTCGGGCAGCGCAACGTCGTCGGCGTCGACCACGATGTCGCTTATCGCCAGCTCTTGGCAGGCGAGGTCGACGTCATCGACGTTTACTCGACCGACGCCATGATCCGTCGCGCCGATCTGGTCTTGCTCAAGGACGACTTGTCGTTCTTCCCCCGCTATGACGCGGTTTGGCTCTACCGGCTCGACGCGGCCGTGCGCACACCTGAGCTGCTAACGCTGATGCAGCGGCTGGAAAGAACAGTCTCCGAAGCCACCATGCAGGCGCTCAACGACGAGGTCGAGGCAGGCCGGAAGACGGAGTCACAGGCGGCCGCCGACTTTCTCAGTCAGAGACTCGGCGTGCAGGTCGACGTCCAAACGACGTCCCGGACAGAGATGATCGTGCGACACGTCCTGGAGCACCTCGACCTGGTGCGACGATCGCTCTTGCCGGCGATCGTCGTCGGCATCGGACTAGGGATTCTGTGCCAGCGCAATCCGCGAACGGGCCGAGTTGTGTTGGCCGCGGTCGGTTTGCTGCAAACGATTCCTTCGCTGGCGCTGCTCGTGCTGCTCTTGCCGATCGTGGCGGCCCTCGGCTATCGCAGCATCGGCGAAGGTTCCGTGACGGCGGTGACGGCGCTTTTCTGTTATTGCCTGTTGCCCATCGTGAGGAACACCTACACGGGCATCGAGGGCATCCCGCGCGCGACCATCGAATCAGCCACCGTTTTGGGGCTTGGCCCCGTAGCGCGACTGAGCGAGATCGAGCTGCCGATCGCCTTGCCGACTCTCCTGGCTGGAATTCGCACGGCGGCCGTGCAAAACGTCGGTTTCGCCACGCTGGGGGCGATCATCGGGGCCGGCGGATTGGGCCAGCCGATTCTGCGGGGAATCCGCATCAACGACGTGTCGCTGATTCTGGCCGGCGCAATCCCGGCGGCTATGTTGGCCCTGCTTTTGCAAGGATCGATCGACGCGATCGAATGGGCCCTGGTGCCGCGCGGTCTGAAGCGTCGCGCCGACGTCCAGGAATGAAGTGTCGCGGAAAGGAAAGGGTAAGCCGATGGCGAAAGCGATCTGGAACAATCATGTGATTGCCGAAAGTGATAACACCGTCGTCGTCGAAGGGAACCACTATTTTCCACCCGAGAGCGTGAAGTCCGAGTGCCTGAAACCGAGCAGCCAGACGACGGTCTGCGGTTGGAAGGGGACGGCCAATTATTACGACGTTGTCGTTGACGGCCAGACCAATCCGGGCGCTGCCTGGTACTATGCGACTCCGAAGGAGGCCGCCAAACAGATTGCCGGGCGGATCGCGTTCTGGAAAGGCGTGCAGGTCGTGGGATGAGAGCCCTCAGCTACCGACGAGCGGTCCGCTTTGAAACCTCTCCCGTTCCGATGGACTTCGGCGAGCTCGGTCGAGCCGGAGAGGGTAGGGAGGGCTTTCCTCGCTGTTCAACAGATTTACAAAGACAGCCCTCACCCCGGCCCTCTCCCAGCAGACTGGGAGAGGGTGAAGACGAAGTGCCTGCTATTGAAGCACGGCTAAGTGCAACACCGCGAACTCTCTCCTTGCGGCCGTCCACTCTCGGCGAAGAGTCAGTCCGGCGGCGGCGGCAACGACGGCGAACTCGTCCACTGTGTATTTGTGCGAGTACTCCGTGCAGATCGTCTCGTCCGGGTCGAAGTTGATCGTTTTGCCTCCGCACTTCACGACTTGCGCACGACGGCTGACGAGATACATTTCGACTCGACCCATCTCGGCGTTGTAGCAGGCGCGATGAAAGAACTGATCGACATCGAAGTCGGCGTCCAGCTCGCGATTGATCCTGCGAAGCAGGTTCATGTTGAACTCGGCCGTCACGCCGAGCCCATCGTTGTAGGCGGCCTCGAGGATCGACACGTCCTTCTTCAGATCAATTCCAATCAATAGACCGCCACCGGTGCCGCACACCCGGGCAATGCGGTCCAGCAACGCGACGGCTTCCTCCGCCATCAAGTTGCCGATCGTCGAGCCGGGAAAGTAAACCGCGGAATGCGAAGCGGGCCGCAGCGAATGGGGCAAGGCGAAGTCCCGCGTAAAATCCGCGCAGACCGGCAGGATCTCGATTCGAGGATAGTCGCGGGCCAATTCGCGGGCGGTTTGCTGCAAGTGCTCGCCCGAGATGTCGACGGGAACGTAGGCGACCGGATCGGGCAGGCTGTCCAACAGGTATCGCGTTTTCACGCTGCTGCCGCTGCCAAACTCGACTAGCATCGCGCCGGGGCCGACCTGCGCTCCCATCTCGGGCGCGAACCGGTCCATGAGGGCCAGTTCCGCGCGCGTCAGATAATACTCGTCGAGCTGGCAGATCCGATCGAACAGCTCAGAGCCGCGCCGATCGTAGAAATACTTGCACGGCAAACGCTTGGGCCTCGAACCCAGCCCTGCGATCACATCGCGCAAGAAAACTCGCCGGGATCTTGAGACGCCATGCTGAACGGCAACGGAAAGGTTCATGGTCGTTCATCTCGCTTGGGTGTCGGTCAAAGTGGTTCATTCGAGCAGAACTTTCCGGCAATAAATTCGCAAGTAGCAATTTCGCGGCTTCACATTTCCTTCAAACATTCGTGGACGAATTGGACGGCCATCGCTCCCTCGCCGACCGACGAGGCGACGCGCTTGACCGATCCGGAGCGGACGTCCCCGGCGGCGAAAACTCCCCGCCGGCTAGTCTCGAGCAGGAAGGGCTGGCGGGCGCCGTTCCAGTGCGGCGACTGCGCCAGCGACGGTCCGCTGAGCACAAACCCCTTGTCATCCTTCTCGATCTCCGGCGGGAGCCACTCGGAGCGCGGCGTCGCCCCGATGAAGCTGAACACCGCAGAGACTTTCAGCGATTGCGTTTTTCCTGTTTTCTTGTTGATAAGCTCGATGCAGTCCAGGTGCCCGTCGCCGCAAATTCGCTGCACCTCGGTGTTGCAAAGCACTTCGATGTTTGGCGTCTGCTCGATCCGATGCACCAGGTAGCTCGACATACTTTTGTAAAGGTCGTCTCCCCGGATCACCATGCAGACTTTCCGAGCCTGCCCGGAAAGGAAAACAGCAGCCTGTCCGGCAGAATTGCCGCCGCCGACAACCACCACCTCCGAACCTCCACACATCTGCGCCTCGATGGGCGTGGCAGCGTAGTAGACGCCACGCCCCTCGTACGTTTCGCAGCCCTCGACGTTCAGCAGGCGATAGTCGGCCCCGGTGGCGATCAGCAGGCACCTGGTTGTGACTGTCTCGTCCCCTTCGAGGTGCAGCACTGAGTACATGCTGTCGAACGTCATCCCCAAAACCGCAGTGGGAATCGAGAGACGCGCGCCGAACTTGTTGACCTGCACGACGGCCAGCTCCGCCAGTTCACCGCCGGTGATCCCCGCCGGAAAACCCAGGTAGTTTTCAATGCGCATGCTGCGGCCGGCCTGGCCGCCCGGTGCGCTTCGCTCGAGCACCACGGTCCGCAACCCCTCGGAAGCGCCATAGACCGCTGCCGCTAAGCCGGCGGGCCCAGCCCCGACCACGACCAGATCATAGACCGCCTGTTCCAGTTGATGGCGCAGGCCGAGGATTTCAGCTAACTCGCGATTCGTCGGGTTCCGCAAGAGCACCTTGCCGCCCCACAAGACCACGGGAGTGTCGGCCTCGCTCAGTCCGAAATGCCTTAATAGGGCATCGACCTGCGCATCGGCCTCCAGGTCGAGCCATGTGAAAGGGACGCGGTTCTTGGTGAGGAAATCTCGGATCCGGAACGTGCCCTGCGAGTAGCGCGATCCGATCACGCGCGGGCCCATGAAGTTCCCCGGCTCGCGCAACAATTGCCGGCGAGCGATGAACGCTCGCAAGATCGTATCGCCCATCTCCGGGTGGTTGCTCAACAGCTGCCGCAGGGCGTCGGGCGATACTTCGTAGATTTCACTTTCACTTCGGACGACCCCGCGAGCCAGCGCGGGGCTGCCGGTCAGCTGGGCCACCTCGCCGGTGAACTCGCCGGGCCCGTGCACGGTGATCGTTTTCGGTGCGTCCCCGGACTCGTCGACAATCTCCACTTCGCCCGACTTGACGACGCAGAAATTCCAGTTGCGCGCGCCAATCTCAAACAGCGTCTCCCCCGCGCGAAATCGCTTCAGCACCATCTTTGGGCAGCGCCCGAGCGCTGCCAATTCGGCGTCGCTGAGCTTGGGAAAGGCGATGCTCTTTAACTCGCGGCTTTCCATCGCGGCTCCACTGACCGATAGCAAAACATACGATTGCCCGAAGGCACAACTCATGATCGCAGATAAGGCACGAATTGCTTAGGCACCGGCAGCTCCATCTCGTCGACGTAGCACCAGGCCCATTTCTCGCCCGGCTCGAAGGAAGCCATCACAGGGTGCTGCGATTCGTGAAAATGCCGCGTGGCATGGCGGCCCGGAGAGCTGTCACAACACCCAACGTGACCGCACGTGAGGCACAGCCGCAAATGAACCCATCGCGCGCCCAGTTTCAGGCACTCTTCACACCCCTCTGTGCGGGCGGGAGTCGCAGCGACCCCCTCCAGATGATGGCAGCTCATGGCGGATCTCCTCGGGACTGGCGCGAGATGCGACGTCCGTCGCCCCGTGCCCTTAGCCTAATGGTGACGCTCTATGGCCGTCATCCGTGTAATCGCGGTTTAATGCTGTTTCCGCCCTTTTGCCGACAATGGGTTGCAATTATAGGCTTGAGGGGCCTAAAGAGGGTCTGGTCGTTTTGCGTTCAGATCCGGGACTTCCGCGGCGCGCCTCAAGTCGAGCCCTACCGGCGTGACGCTCGAGGATCTGTACGGCAACAAGATCTACATGAACCAAGAACCAAAGTAAGGGGCGCCATCACGCGAACGATCGACAACTACGGCACCTTCGACGACGCGGTCGCCAAAGCGAGTGAACCGGCGCGGGAAATGGCCCATCTCTTGCGTACGTTCGTCGCCGAGGTGATGCCCGACGTCGTGGAGGTTCCGTGGCCGAAGATGCGAATGGCCAGCTACGGCGTCGGCCCAAAGAAGATGTCCGAGCACTTCTGTTACATCCCGGTGCAGAAGAACGACGTCAATCTGGGCTTCTACTACGGAGCCGAGCTCCCCGATCCGAGCAGGCTCTTGCGCGGCACAGGCAAGCTCTTGCGGCATGTGAAGATCCGGGAGCCGCAGGCGATTAAGAGCCGCGCGCTGCGACGTCTTTTGAAGGCGGCTAGCACGCACCGGATGCCGGGCCGTTCCAGCAAGTAAGCACGGAGACCGCGTTCGTCGTCGTTAAGACAAAAGCGGCGCCCCGTCGTCGTTGCGATTCTTTTCGAGAACCACCGCGGTTGCCGACGTGATCGCAGCTGAGCCTGCCTTGGCATCAGGAAATCCATCCCGCCGCGCTCCTTTCGACCTAGAGAAGGGCGCAAACGGCTGCCCACAGAAGATTGGGGCGGAGGGCTGCGGCGGTAGGCTGTGTGAAGATTTCTAAACAACTGCAGCATTTCGTACTCTTGCGGGACCCCGCCAGACGGCGTCTCAAGTTTTTTTCTAAGCGCTTGGGTTGACATGGTTTCGCGCATCGCATATATATCACTCATCAAATTGGTAATTTTTGAGATGAAGATTCAATGAAGTTTTGGAGGCGGATTCTGGGCGGCCCCGTTTCGGGGCTGTTGCAGCGGGAGCTTTCTCCGACTGCGGTGTCTCCGAGGCGATTGAGTCCAGTGTGGCGGAAACCCCGCCCACCCAATTCAAGGAGGAAGGGCCATGTGACGTCCACTTCATCTGATGGAAGCAATGACTCGATGCAGTCGGATTCCCGTCCTATCCCGCCCGTCGCTGCGTGGGACCGGAGGGCGCTCGAATCGAGCGCATTCATACATCGATCTTTTTGTGCAAAGGAGCTTTGACGAATGAAGACAGCCAATCGCGCGATTCAGCGCCGATTCCGCTCACGCCGCGGCTTCACGATCATCGAACTTTTGGTGGTGGTCGCCATTATTGCCGTTTTGGTTTCGTTGCTTTTGCCGGCCGTCCAGTCGGCACGGGAATCGGCCCGCCGCACTCAATGCAAGAACAACTTGCACCAACTGGGACTTGCCGCATTCAATTTTGAAGCTGCGACGCGGAACTTCCCGACCTCCGGTGAGGGACTTGACTACACGACGGCGACAGGCCGGCCCGACAACGGCCAGGCCCCTCCTTTTCCAACGTTCAGTCTTCAATCATTCCACACTGCGATCGCTCCCTACGCCGAAGAGCAGGTCTTGACCGTTCAGTACAACAACAACTACGCCTACAACGATAGCCGCGCGCCGCAGAACCAGACGGCTGCAACGACAGTCATTCCGTGGTTCTTGTGCCCAAGCAACTCGCTCTACCAGGCCGATCCGGACGGCTACGGCACGACCGACTACATGGTCGTCGACTTCACGGATATCGATCCGAATACCGGCGTCCGCAACGGACTGACCACAATGAACGGTGCCTTGATTGCTGGCGGCGGGCCGATTTCGCTGATTTCGGATGGACTGAGCCACACAATCATGATCGGTGAAGACTCCGGTGAGGCATTTGAGTCTCTCCCCTACGGGACGGAGTCGCGTTACAACGATCCCGTGATGGGGCCGCTGCTAGGAGCGGGGTCCGCCCACGTGGGGTGGTATTGGAACGGCAAGGCCTCCGTGGCTTACAGCGGCGGAACCTTT
>DASPSM010000806.1:0-2225 GCA_035623955.1 Planctomycetaceae bacterium | reverse complement strand
CCAATCGGGACCATCCACAGGACGCCCGAGCCGGCGGGGCGATTCCCCTGCGTGCGGAGGCTGCTGCTCCGGAGTCGGACCGGGACGATAGCCAAGAGGTGCCGATCGCCATCCAGGAGGATGAAGCGTTCGACGCCGAGGAAGGGAGCCGCGACACGCCCGATTCCATGGCCGAGATATCACCCGAGTTGATGCGCGCCGATTCCATTCCGATCGTCTCGCCGCGCAAGGCTGCCAAGCCCAAGATGCCCAGCCCGCCGCCTGCACCCAAGGCGGCGGCCGACGACAGTTCGATTCCGCTGGCCGACTGACGACTCGGACGATTCTTAGACGGTCTGGCGATCCGCTGACATTGGAGGAGGCTCTCGTGACAAGCACAGAACCGGTCGATCGTTTTTTGGACCAGAACGGGGCGCGGTTTGTCGACGAGCTGAAAGAGTTTTTACGAATTCCCAGCGTGAGTGCGGATCCCGCGCACAAGCCCGACATCGAGCGCGCGGCCGATTTTGTCCGCAGACAACTCGAACAGGCGGGCGTCAAAGCGCAGATCTTCAAGACGGCCGGACATCCCATCGTCTTTGGCCAGACGGAACAGACCGCAAACGGCGTCACGGCCCTCGTGTATGGGCATTACGACGTCCAGCCCCCCGATCCGCTCGACGAATGGAAGTCGCCTCCGTTCGAGCCGACGCTCCGGGACGGCTACATCTACGCGCGCGGCGCCACCGACGACAAAGGACAGCTCTTCACGCACATCAAGGCGATCGAAGCCTGGAACAAAACAGTCGGCAAGCTGCCGGTCAACGTGAAATTCCTGATCGAGGGCGAAGAAGAGGTCGGCAGCCAGAATCTCGACGTCTTTTTGCAGCAGCATAAAGACCAGGCGAAGTGCGATGTCGCCGTCATCAGCGATACCAGCCAATACGCGCCGGGCACGCCGGCGATCACTTATGGCTTGCGCGGCATTCTTTGCTGCGAAGTGGTGCTGCAGGGCCCTAACCGCGACCTGCACAGCGGGATTTTCGGAGGCGCGGTCGCAAATCCGTGCAACATGCTGGCCCGACTCGTGGCCAAGCTGCACGACGACAAGCAACGCGTGCAAATTCCGGGGTTCTACGACGACGTGCTCCCGCTCAAGCCCGAAGAGAGGCGGGAATTCGCCCAACTCAAATTCGACGAGGCGGCTTTCATCAGCGACCTCGGCGTGCCGGCGCTCTGCGGTGAAGAAGGCTTTACCACCATCGAGCGGCGCTGGGCGCGCCCGACCTGCGACATCAATGGGATGTTTGGCGGCTACACCGGCCCGGGGCCGAAGACCATCGTGCCGGCCCGCGCGACTGCCAAGATTACCTACCGGCTTGTGCCCAATCAGCAGCCGGAAAAACTGCTGGCCGCGATGCAAAAGTTCCTCGTGACGAATTGTCCGCCGGGCGTGCGGTTGGAGTTCAAGCCGCAGCATTCTTGCACGGGAATCGTCATGGATGCCACGAGCCCGTACATGCGCGCGGCTCGCCAGGCCATTGCAGCCGCCTTTGGCGCCCAGCCGGTGATGATTCGCGAAGGGGGCTCGATCCCTGTGGTGACGACCTTCCGGGACCTGCTGGGAGTCGATACACTCCTGCTGGGCTGGGGCCTGAATTCGGACAATCTGCACAGTCCGAACGAGCGCTTCACTCTCGCCGACTTTCACCGCGGCACGCGGGCCAGCGCCCACTTGTGGAACGAACTGGCTCAACAACATTGAGCGGGACGGCCGCGACAACAACAACACTGAGCGCGCACGGCTGCGGACAAGACACCGACTAATCAGGGACTGGCTCCGAGCCGGCGAGGCGCCTGTCCCTTTTTTGTTGATGTGTTACGACAGCCCACGGAAGAACCGGAATGCTCGATCTGCAGTTCATTTCTGAGAATCAGGCGCTCGTCGAGGAAAACTGCCGCAACCGGGCCGTCCGCGTCGATGTCGCCCGGCTCGTCGAACTGGCCCGGCAGCGCAGCCAGTTGATCGTCGCAGGGGACAAGCACCGGCACGAGCAGAAAGAAATCGCCGCGCAGATCCCAAAGATCCCGGACAAGCAGCAGAGGCAGACGCTGATCGACCGCGGCAAGGAGCTCAAGCAGCTCGTCGCCGAAAATGAAGCCGCGCTCAAAACGCTCGAGGTTCTGCTGCGCGATCTCGAGATGCAGGTCCCCAATCTCACCCACCCGGACGCGCCGGTCGGGGC
>DASPSM010000796.1:0-2302 GCA_035623955.1 Planctomycetaceae bacterium | reverse complement strand
CGGGCGGAGAGATTGACTTCAATATGGCCTCCGGCCACGTGCATTACTATATAGGTTCGTCGGATAAGTACACGAGCCTGTACACCGTGACGCAGGATCCGGCGAGCGGCGGCTATATCGGTTGCGCTCTGTTGGACTTCGAGAACGGCAAGACGTTTACCGGCGTCTTCTCGCTGGGCGGGCTTACCTCTGGCGTGTTTACAAAGGGGCGGCTCATCGAGTTTGACGACGGGACGGGCACGGGACAACGCGGCTCGGGGCTGCTGTTGCAGCAAAACATCGGCACTGCGACCCTGGGGAAGAACTACGCCTGGAGCGTGGACGGCGAAGACTTTGGGCTAGCACACTACGTGGCCAGCGGCTCATTCACTGTCACTATAGACGACCCAGGATGCCTAGCCCCTATCGTAACCACAGCATCGATCAGCAGCGCTTTCACCGATGCGAATGATGCCGGCACAATGTCCGGGGAACTCACGGGCGGATCAGGCATGTTCGGTGGCTCGGCGACGGGGTGCGGGATCTCCGGCGACGACGGCAACATCGGTAATGGTGTCACGCTGACCGCGGGAACGTCGGCCGCGGGAACGCCTTACACCTACAACCTCGCCGCGTATGCGGTGGACTCCAGCCGAATCTTCGTGGTAAACACGGACAAGTTTGCCGCTTCCAGCTACCCGACCAGCCAGGGCGTGCCAATCGTCAGCGGCCAGATGTTTGCCACGGCTAGTTCGTTCAGCCAATCCTCGCTCTCGGGAAATTACATCTTTCAATTGACCGGAAACCCTTCGGGACTGGACACGGACACCAGGACCACGCTCGGCATCGTCAATCTTACGAGCGGGGCCTTTACCGGAAACATCGAGCAGTACGACCAGACGAATGGTTTCAAGACGAGCAACGTCCCCGCCGCCGCCGGGGCGACTTACTCGGTGGGGACAGGATCGGGGCGGGTCGCTTTGACGATACCCGGAGAACCCAATGCGCCCCTTTTCTATCTCGTCTCACCTGCCGTAGGCGGAGTGAGCGCCGTCTTTGTCGGGCAGGGCGCTCGCGCCGAATCCGGCATGGCGGCAGCAGGCCCCAGCGGCAATGTGAACGTGAACTCGCTCGCCGGCAACTATTTCTCCGGGACAGCCAATCCGGGCGATAACACGGTTAGCGACGAAATCGACGTCGTCAAAATCGCTGCGTCGGGCAGCATCACTGGGGTAAGTTATACGAGCGGGCAGGGCGGCTTGAAGCCGGACTCGGCGATCTCCGGGGACACCCTTGCGTGCGCGAACACGATCGGTGGAGACGCCGCTCCGGGAGCCTGCGCCATTTCCAGCACTGGCAATCCGACCCAATTCTTTCCCATGGTGACGAATGGGACACTGGCGTTTGCCTTTAAGTACAACACGAGCTCACCGGCCTCGCCTGTGATTTACGTGTTCGAGCCGCAGTAGGCAAGCGTTTATTCCATCCTGGGAAAAGGGGCGTTGAGCGGTTTCGACTCAAGCGCTTCCGCCAAATTCGCCCGCAGGCCCTTAACGCGGCATTCCCGCACAACACGCGAAGTCGCGCGATCGATTTTCAGTTTCTCGGATGGGAATCCGGCGTACCGTCTGACCACTTCGCGACTGGAACCATAAATATGGTTAACCTGTCCTCAGGGACCTCGGTAGCGAGAACCGGAGAGCCTGCCAAATCCGCCCCCCAGGACTTGGCGTCGGTCAGCGGGACGAAAAACATCAGGTGCGGGTGCCAATGGCCTGCTTGGTCGTCCAGGTAGCCGTCCTTCGACATCATGAAGCACATCGCGCCGATCTCCAGTGCAGGCAGTTCCTTTTTGTCGAGCGCCGCCTCGATCGCTTTGGACATCTGTTCGTTGGTCTTTCCAGCCAGCACCAGCTTGGTCTTGGCGATAGTGAGCGGGAGATACGTTCGTACTGCCGGGGCGTTGTAGCAGATCGGACCGCGCAGTTTTGGATTCCAGAAGTTCGGATTGACGATTTCGGCGGTCCAAGACCTTTCCACGATGCATACGAAGCCATTTGTGCCCGCGACCGCGGTCGTGTAGCCCTGTCGCTCGAGGACCAGGACTTCCGCGTTGTCTGAAATGGCTTTTGGGGCCGCGCTCCTCGCCAGGGCAATCTCGGCATTCGGGTCTGCGATCAGGTATTGGTCGAGCGGCGCCATGCTGGGATAGGGTGCGTCCGTCTTCTGCGGTTGTGCCTGGACAGGCTGGCTTATCAGCACAGCCGCCAAGAGAAGTGCCAGCCCAATCAGCTCTCTTGCCAGTTTCGGTTTCATCGCCCCC
>DASPSM010000789.1:0-5336 GCA_035623955.1 Planctomycetaceae bacterium | reverse complement strand
AAAATTAGTCGCCGTCGGGCCCGTGTCGGATCGAACGCGGGCCCGTAACGGGCGACGCCGACGAAAAACGGCGCCGTAGCCAAGAGGCTAAGGCAGCGGATTGCAAATCCGCCATCGTGAGTTCGACTCTCACCGGCGCCTCTGGCCGCAAGTGACGTCCTGCACGTCCCTTGCGGCTAGTTTTTTGGCCCCGGCCGGCCGCAGGGGAGCGCTGGCTCCCTTGCTATCGCGTGCAGAGGCCATAAAAGCGCACGACGAATCGGTCCCACGCCGGCACATCGATTCCGTGCCCTCATTCCAGGCTGTCACGGGACCCGGGGAGGGTCAGACCGCCACGCTTCTTCCCCGCTGAAGCAGTCACTCGCGGGTTTTCCGCTCGATCGGTTCCGCTTTCGGCGCGGCATTCTCGCTTGGCGTTTCGCTTGCGTTCCACGCCGAACAGCTCGGCTGGCGAATGAGAATGGCCCGATCGCTGGATTCGATACGATCCTGTCACTACTCTGTCATGTTCGTGTCGTTGAGACAGCTCCCCGAGTGCAGGAAAGGGCCTTTCATGCGTTCCTCCCCCACGCGCCGCGGTTTTACGATCATCGAACTGTTGGTAGTGATCGCCATTATTGCCGCATTGGTTTCGCTGCTCTTGCCGGCCGTTCAGTCGGCGCGGGAATCGGCCCGTCGCACTCAGTGCAAGAACAACTTGCACCAGATGGGGATTGCCGCATTCAATTTCGAGGCCGCAACCCGGAAGTTTCCGACCTCCGGCGAGGGAACGGACTACACGACGGCCACAAATCCAGACACGGGCTCCCCGCCCCCCTTCACGACTTTTGATCTCTACTCTTTTCACACCGCGATCGCCCCTTTCGCCGAAGAGCAGGTGCTGACGGTTCAATACAACAAAAACTACGTCTACAACGACAACCGCGCGCCGCAGAACCAGGTCGCAGCACAAACGATCGTGCCCTGGTTTTTGTGCCCCAGCAACGCGATGTACCAACCCGATCCGGACGGCTACGGCACCACCGATTACATGGTCATCGACTACACGGACATCGATCCCTTTACCGGCGTCCGCAACCAACTGACCAGAATGAACGGCGCCTTGGTCGTTGGCGGCGGCCCAATCTCGTTGATCTCGGACGGACTGAGCCACACGATCATGATCGGTGACAACTCCGCTAACGCGTTCGAGACTCTCCCCTACGGAACAGAGTCGACGTACGCCGATCCCGCTTTGAATGCCGCGAGCGGAAATCCGGCCACGCAAGGTTTCTATTGGAACGGCAAAGCGACGGTGACCTACTCCGCCGCCACGAACGTCTTTCCCACGGGCAATACCCCCACTCCGAGCGGCCACCGGATGCTTCCCCGATGGGCGGAGCCGGATAACGCCAGCGGTATTTCGGGCCAGGCGAATTCGATTCCCGGTGCTGTCATCCAGCCGATCAACGGAAACTTTTTTCCGAAAGGTGGACCACCCAACGGTGGCTACGGGTCGACCGTCGGAGAGCCGTACGACAGCCTGTATCCCGACTACAAAACGGGCAACTACACGCACTCGGCGCCCGCGGGCAATCCCTGCGGCTGGTACTGGAACAATTGCGGCCCGAACAACGAGTTGTTCAGCTTCCATCCGAGCGGGATCAATGTCCTGATGGCGGACGGGGGCGTCCACTTTCTGAGCGAACTGATCGACCCGGTCACGCTTCGCTATCTCGTCACCGCCAATGAAGAAATTCCGACCGAAGGAGGCACATTCCTTCAATAAGGCCGGCGGAGTTCAGCGACACGCCTCGGTCCTCCGGTTTGTGCCGAGCTGCCAATCCTCAAGAGCGAATCAAGAGCGGATGTGGAGCAGAATCGCCGTTTCGAGGATGGCCAAGAAGCCCGTCAGGCTGTGCATCGCGATTGGCACGACGAGCGAGCCGGTGCGGATGCGGGCATAACCGAGCACTAATCCCAACGCGAAGATCGAGACGATGCTGGTCAGCGTGTACTGCGTATGGGTCGCGGCCCACAACAGGGACGTCACCAGGATCGCCCCAATCCCTCCCAGTCGCGACTTCCAGAGCCCGACAAACAAGAATCCGCGGAAAAAGAATTCCTCGGTGAGGGGCGCGCCCACGACGACCGCCAGCCACAAAAGGGGCTTGAACGTCGCCGACCGGTAGGTATTCTCCTGCCACTGCTCAATTTTGCCGACGCCCGTCACAAGATCGGTCGCCACGGCGAGGACGATTGCGATGCCCAACCAGGCCAGCAGTTGCTTCAGCGGCACGGAATAGAGTGCGAAATAGTCTCGAACTGAGATCCCCTTCTTAAGAGCGGCGCATCCAAGACAGCTCAGGGGAACAACGATGGCTCCTGCAAGCACCGTCAGGGCCACCAACATCCCATCGTCGGTGGACAGTATTCCGGGGCGAAAAACCATGTAGCCCAACGTCACCATCGTCTCGACACAGACGGCGACGAACACGATCGCAAGCGACAACCCGACCGTCGGCCAAAACCCCCAAGGCCTGCCGGCCGAACTCGTGACGGCCTGCGACTCGACCAGCGGCAAATCGGTTGCCGACATTGCGCGCTCCCCCAAATCGCACCGACCCAGACGAAGACGAGACCGCGACGAATGAGCATCGCTCAAACGTCAGACTGGCGCCGTCATTTCAATCGAAGCGCGCATCGCAAGCAAGTTTTTTCGCGACGGCCGCGCCTCGTGGCCGGCACGGGCGGCGGCATGAGTCAGCGGACTGAACACGGGCTGCCTGCGTGCCAGGCGACGCCCTTATTTTTGACGCCCAGGCTCCATTTGCGGCCTGGTGCTGGCGACGCCCTGTTCGAGTGAGCGCACCTGGTGCTTGAGGCCTTCGACTTGGGCTCGCAGGTTGAGCGCCTCGGCGTGGTGCGCGGTCGCTTCCTTCGCCCGCGCGTCCCGTTCGAATAGAAAGCCGGCAAATGCGACGACGAACAGAATCGCGAAGATGACGAGCGGAAAAATGAGTCGGCCGGCCGACGTTTTTGGCTGCTTGGGCGTCGCTTCGATGGTGGTCACGCGGTTGGCTCCCTGGGAACGGTGTTCTCGTGCAGTTGGGCGTGTCGTCGCCCTCGCGCGAGCAATCACGATGATCGCGAAGTTCGAGTGTTTCAAGCTCCAGTATGAAGGAGCCGTTAACACAACTTCGAAACGAGGCTCAGAGGGTCCACTTCGGCCAGGAGCTCCCCGGCTTCACTTCCGCAACAGCAGCGATTTGGTGAAGCCAGGTTGGTCTACCGGTTGCCGCTTCGTTTCATTCCGGGCTCACGAGCCACAATGCGCTTTCATGGCCTGCGTCTCTCGCTACTTTTTGGCGATTGCGTCGAGTTCCTTTTGCGCCTCAGCCGCAATCTCAGTTCCCGGCGCACCGTCGATGATGCGTTGGAACTGCTTTCGCGCTGGACCGAAGATTCCTTTGTTTGCGAGTTGGCGCCCGTTGCTCAGCGCGCCGCTGAATTTTTTCTGAGCCGCAGCGTCTGGGTCGGTATCGGCGACCGGCTGGGCCTCAGCGGCGGCTGGCGCTTCGCTGTGGGCCTCGACTGGCGCGACGCGCGCGGGAGCAGTCGGCGGCGTCGGGTTCTGGCGCTTTGCCTCGACAGGCTGCGGCCGGGCCTGCGCAGCTTGTCTGTTTTTTGCCGCCTCATCGACGATCGTTTTCGTGGCCGCGCCGGTGGATGCTATCGCGATCCCGATTGCCACAAAGCCGATGACCCCAGCGCCTACCGCCCTAAGCAGCCCGACACCACGATTGAACAGCGCCAGCAAGAGAGCGATTGCCGCAAGAAAAATGGCGAGTCCCGCCGCAGGGATCGCGAGTATTCCGAGAAACGGAATCCAGCAGAAGAGCAGCGCGAGGACTGCGAGAGCAGCAGCAAAGGTCGCGAGGCCATTCGTGTACGCCGGCCGCGCATTGGCAATCGCGACGGCGCGCGCGTCAGCTCGAGCGGTTGCGTGCTGAGCGACGTTGACTGTGATGTTTGGGGCCGCCTGTGGGGCGGGCGCGTGATAGGGAACCGGAACGGGAACGTACTGAATCTGCGGATGAGGCGCAGGCACCGCGTGCGCCTGTCCGGGAAGCGCCGGCGTCGTCACAGGCTGAGCCGCGAGAATTTCGTCAGGCGCCCTAGCAATCATCGCCGACGAGCGACGCGGAACCGTCAGCGCGCTCCCGCAGTCGTTACATTTGCCGCTCTTGCCGGCGGCTTCGTCTTTCACGCGAATCTGCCTGCCGCAGCTTGGGCAGGCGAATGTAATGGTCACGGCCCGCTCCCCTCTTTTTCAGCGCAGAACTAAGAACCGCGTCTGCAATGCCTGCGACACGAGCGGCTCTGAGATGGGGGAAAAGCCCACTGCCCAGCATGGGGCCGCTGGAGCCGCGAATCAAGTGAGATTTCCCCGGCGAATTCGGGCGCGAGGACAAATGATGGCGTCCGTATCGCTGGGGCGTTTTTCCGCCTTCTTGCGGGTTCTTTTTGCCAGCTCACTTCCGCAACAGCAGCGACTTCGTGAAGCGGACGAATTCCGCGTCGAGGGATTTCAGGTCGGAGCCGAACGCCGCTTGGAATTCTTTCAGGCGCGACTCGGGCTCGTCCCAGAACATCGGCTGCTTTTTGGCGAGTTGCTTGAGGTAGGCCGTGTATTGCTCGTGGTGCCGGTCGATCAGGAAATAGGTCAGCGCCCACGATTCGGCATAGGCGTCGGCGGCCTTGTGCGAATCGAGGAACCGGTCCGTCCCCGAGACCAGTGTGGCGATCGAATCGCGCTTGCGGCGTTTGCGCAGGAAGTCCAGGAAGCGGTTGAGCCGCGGACGATTGATCTCGCCGATTGTCTTCCAGCCGCGCGTGCCGTCGAGGTCGGGGGTCTCGAAGAACATCGCCATCCCTTCGGTGAGCCACAAGGGATTGTCGGCCAGCCGCGTGTGCATGCCCGAATTGAAGGCGATCTGATGCGTCGCTTCGTGCACGACGGTCGCCATATTGAAGCTGGCTGCGGCCGCGCGGCGCTTGATTTCCGACGCGGTCGTGGCCCGCTTTTTGCCCTTCGCCGCGGTCAGGTCGTAGAGCACGATCCGATTGGTCGGCACCGAGTAGTAGCCTTTGCTCTCCCCCGCGAACATCCCCGCGTCGGTCGTCGCGAAGGGCTTGAAGTCGGACTCGCTCGCGAAAATGATGGCCGGCAGCGGCCACTGCGGCTCCGTCAGCGTCAGGCCGGCCGACTTCCAATAGTCCAAGAACGCGCCGAGCAGCCGCTCGAACAGGTCGCCGCACCACTGGGCGTACTCGCGACTGGCTCGCGTGGCGAT
>DASPSM010000782.1:0-14596 GCA_035623955.1 Planctomycetaceae bacterium | reverse complement strand
AAAAAAAATCAGGCCGGCAAAAACGAAGGCGACGCGAGAAAGCGCAACTTGCCGCGACAGCATGGGCAGTCTCCTGAAGGACGGCCGAACGCTTTCGCGTGATTATACCGCGATCGATCGTCGTTTCGCCGTATCACAGCTGAGCCAGATACGCCCGGAAGGCGGTCAACTCTTCTGGAAGCTGTGCTCCGTCACGCCCCCATGCTGCAAAGGCCGCCCGAATGAGTGCAGACACATCCGAGTAACCAGATTCCTGGGCAACGCGGTTTAGCACCTGCTTGCCTTCGCAGGCTTTCCAGAAAGAGCCTTCGGTGCGTTTTCGCGCGTAAATTGCCGCGCTCATGCTAAGGAGTCGTTGAAGCCGCATCGCTTCATTGGCGCCAAACTTACTCAAGGTGACGACGCCCTGGATAGCGGCATTCCGGTCAGCATCGATCTCGGCCCACGTCAGGCACTTGACACGTTCCTTCGCAAGAAGAGGAATTTCCGGCAACACCTTGGCGTACGAAGTGGCCATCGTGTGTTGAAAGATCCAATTACCGGCCCGTGCATCAGACGCGTCTCGGACTAAATCAATCGGTATGAGAGTCGATAGGCCGTTCTGATTCAGCAACAGAGCCAAGCTTGCAGGGTGAAGAAAGAAATTCTCGACTTCATGAACGGGTAGCGCATAAATGCACTTGTCCGCGAAAAGTGCCTTGACGGCAGCATCGTTCCGAAAATCTCTGTCAACGACGCCACCAATACGTATACCCGCTTCGGCTTCCTTGGCCAAAGCCCGTATGACGTCAACGCGTCGTATCACTTCACTGCACGAGCCGCACTCCATAAAGCGCACATTCGACGGCAGTCCCGCCAGCTTGCGAAAACGTTCCCGCTCACCAACGCTTTCCTCGCCTTCCACGAAGACGAACACGAGTTGTGACACTGAGAAGGCAGGGGTACCCACAGCGCGTGACAAAGCTGACAGAACCGGGCGCGTATCAAGGCGAGCAAGGCTGTTGACCTTGCGCGTGTCTTCGTTGCGCTCCAGAATGAATGTCGCCTGTTGGCCCGCTGCTTCAACAGCCTCTAACGAATGCGTCGCGAGCCAGATCTGCCCGGTCTCAACGGTGCCTGTCAAGTAGGTAACCCATGAGCGGATCAAGTCGGCGTTAAGATGCAGTTCTGGTTCATCGAGCAGAAAAAGGCCTTGCCGCAAGCCGAAACGGTCAATCTGGCCGACAAGAAAAGCAATCTCCCGCTCGCCGCCGCTGAGTTGATCGAATGAGAGTTCCAAGCCGGTCGTGTCAAAAAGGAGAATGCGCTTTTTTGAGTCGACCCCCGTAAAGACGACGTGCGGAAGCACCTTTCGAAGCGCGTCCTTGTAGCCGGCAAAATGATCCACGAATTGTGGTTCGGCAGCACCGGATTGGCGAGCCTGCCGTATTTCCCTTATCAGGCGTGTACCCGATTGATTCTCTTGCGCAAGAAAGTATTTCAGCCACTCATCGTAAAGGGTCGTGCTCGTTCGGAACGAGCGTCCCCGAGTATATTCAGTGCCTTCCCAGTCAATGTCATAGGCTTGCGCAACCTCGTTCCAGTTGATGTTCTTTTTCGGGTAGGCGCGATCAGCGTCGAGCGAAAGGAAATGTACGTCTTTAGAACTTTGAAGCTGCCGGATGACCTGACCGCCAAAAGTCTGCCTCTGCGCTGCATCGGCAATACCGCCAGCTTCGATTGTCGTACCGCTCGTGCCGAGGAGATTTCGACTCTGGATCGTCAGTACCCGATCCCATTGAGCAAAGGCGGCTTCTCCGGCTAGTCCCTCATCGATTGCGTCGCTCACTCCTACGGCAACATAAAACTGCAGGGAGAAGTCATGCGTGTCTTTGAACGGATCGCCCCGTGGAATCTCGATGCCCTGGGAAAGGCCGAGCCTGTGTGCACAAGCTGCGATCAGCTCCAGCAAATGACTTTTACCGGTCCCATTGGCCCCAACTAGGCAGACGAGTCCAGTCCGGTCATCGAGCTGTAGCTCGATATTCTCAAAATGCCTCCAACAGCCGATTCTTATATTCCTTATCCGCATCCACTTTCCCGACAACGATGTTACTGAGCGTCACCCTCCCTCATCGGCAAGACGGCAATCAAGCCGGCGCAGCAGAGAACGATAGCGCGAAACACAGTTCGCCGCGACAGCATGGGCAGTCTCCCGCAGGCCGGGGAACATTGTCGCTCGATTATACTGCGATCGCGCTTTCGCGGGCGCGGTTCTCAGCAGCGGCTGTCGCAAATATGGTCGCGATAGCCGTCTCATCCGCCTGCGCGGCGGAACTCGCAGTCGGAGGCGAGTGGACACTCGTCACACGCCGGCCGCGAGCGTTTGCACAATTCCTGCCCGTGGCGGCGAAGGAGGAGGTGCGCCTCGATTAGCCAGGAAGAGTCGGGCTGAAGCTGCTCTTCGACCGCGCGCTGGACAATCCGGTAGCTGGTTGCGTAGCTTTTCTTCTCCTCGCCGAACCCCAATCGCAACAGGACCCGCAGTCCATTCGAGTCCATCGCGAGGACGGGCTGAACACGGTTGAAGAGAAGGATTTTCTCCGCCCCCGGTTCGCCGATCCCGGGAAATCTCTGTAAAGCTTTCTTCGCCTTGGGCGCGGGGAGCTTCAGCACCCGCCTCAAATCGCCGTCGAACTCCTCGAGTGCGATCTTTGCACATTTACGGAGCTTCTTTGCAAACTGTCCGGCCAGGATGCCGTGGCTCGACACCTTCAGCAATTGCGCGTCGGACGCGGCGAGAATCTTTTGCGGGTCGAGCCCAATCCGCTTCTTGAGCATCTCAAAGGCTGCCCTGCGACTCTCGTCGTCCGCAAGGTAGGCGACGTTCTCCCAGAGGATCATCTCCCAGGGACCGGTGAGCCTTGGCGCCTTCTGCTCGCCATACTGCGCGCGGAGGCGTTCAATGACCTGGGGCAGCGCGAGCCGAGACATTCGCAGCACCGACCCGTCTATCACCCACCCGCCGGCACGACGAGCACGCTGATGTTCGAAGGCTGTTCCTTCGTGTGGTAGAGGCGTTCGGTCGCTTTGTGATAGTCCGATTCTTTTGCCGAGTAGATGTCCGTGAAGACCTGGGGGTTGCGGTCGATGACGGGGAAATAGCTCGACTGCACCTGGACCATCAGGCGGTGTCCGCTGCGGAAGGTATGTAGCACGTCGTTGAGCGCGAACTTCACCGGGGTTGGCTTGTTCGGCGCGAAGGGCTCGGGCTTTTCGTAGCTGTCGCGGAACTTGCCGCGCATCATCTCGACGCGGATAAGTTGCTGATAGCCCCCCATGCTGGCGCGCGTTGGGTTCGGTTCGGGATCAGGGTAATCGTTGGGATAGACATCGATCAGTTTGACGACCCAATCCGAATCGGTTCCCGAGGTCGAGACGATGAGATTTGCCTGGATCGGACCGGCAATTGTCAGGTCTTCCTCTAAGACAGGTGTCTGATACGTCAGCACGTCGCCGCGGCGCGAGGCGAATCGCTGGTCGGCCGTCATGTAGTCACGGGCGACCGTGTTGGTGATCCGCTCGATATACGGCACTGGGTGGGCCGGATCGCTGACGTATTCGTCCGACTCTTTGTCCGAATTGTGCGGTGCGGCGGCGGGCGGCGCTTCGGTCAGTTTGCCCCCTTCTTGGAAATAGAACGACTTTGGCGTGACCCCCTTGGGCGGCCAGGTTGCGTGGCTGCGCCAGACGTTCGTGCCCGTCTCGAAGACCCAGGCCTCGGTCTGGTCGGCCTTCCCCTTGCCTTTGAGGTAATACTCGAAGAATGGGAACTCGATGTGCTCGCTGTAAAAGTCCGCCGTTTTGTCGTTGAAATTCACGTCGCCGAGCTTCGAGCCGTCGCCGCGCGCCCAACCTCCGTGGATCCAGGGACCCATCACGAGCCGATTGGTGGTCTCCGGTGATTGATGCTCGATGTGCTGGTAGACCTGGATCGCGCCCCACAGGTCTTCGCAGTCGTACCAACCCCCGACGGTCATCACAGCCGGCCTGACGTGCTTGAGGTACTGAAGGATATCGCGGGCCTTCCACCAGTCGTCGTAATTCGGGTGCTCCGTCAGATCCTTCAGGAACCCGGTGCCCCCTCGAGCCTGACGGTCAGCGAGCACGTTCAGCGGGCCGAGCGTCAGGTAGTAGCTATAGGCATCGGGATGCGTGTTGTCGCGACGGGTCGGCATTCTGCGGTTGGCCGCGGGGCCCCGCTGCGGGCGGTCAAAGAACTCGAGGAAGCTCACGCTGTCGGCCAGGATGAATGCGCCGTTGTGGTGATAGTCGTCGCCGATGAACCAGTCGGTGACCGGCGCCTGAGGCGAAACGGCCTTGAGCGCCGGATGCGTGTCGAGCAGGCCGCACGTCGAATAGAACCCAGGATAGGAGATTCCCATCAGGCCGACGTTGCCATTGTTGTTTGGGATGTGTTTGACGAGCCAGTCGATCGTGTCGTAGGTGTCGCTCGACTCGTCGAATTCTTTGCCCTTCTTGTTCGGAACGTAAGGGCGGATGTTGACGAATTTCCCCTCGGAATTGTGGCAGCCGCGAACGTCCTGAAAAACGAAGATGTAACCCGACTTGTCGTAGCGAGGCGACTGGCCGAGGCGGGCCCGGTACTGGTCCTCTCCGTACGGCCGCACGCTGTACGGAGTCCGGGTGATCAGAATTGGATACTTCTGCGTCTGATCCTTTGGGACGTAGACCGACGTGAAGAGCCGCACGCCGTCGCGCATCGGGATCTTGTATTCGTATTTCGTATAGTGGGCCTTGGTCTCCGCGACCTGAGCGGGGTCGGCCGGCGGCCCTTGGCCAAGAGCAGCTGTTTGGCAAACCGCCACGGCAACGAACAGGGCCGCCAAGGCAGCAGATCGGGAGACGGAGATCAGCCGGATCGGGCTCATTTTGGGCTCTCTAGCTGGTGAAACTCGGGTGTGAATGACCGCAAACTGGTAAACGCTGGAATATACCAGAAGGCGGGACGGCTTGGGCCTTATCGAGAACATGACATGCGCGTTTTTTGCGTCGCCATCGTCCTGCTGGGCATTTGTCACCCTTCGGCGTGCGCCCAATGGCGACAACAGGCCATCAACTCAGACGCGAACCTTCGCGGACTTTGTGCAGTGAGTGCGCAGGTGGCCTGGGTCAGCGGCACAAAAGGGACATTCGGCCGAACGATCGACGGTGGCAAAACGTGGTTCGTCGGAGCCGTGCTCGGCGCGGCGAAGTTCGACTTTCGCGATGTCGAAGCCCTCGACGAAACGACCGCGTACCTGCTCAGCGCCGGGCCAGGCGAGGATTCGCGGATCTACAAGACAACCGACGGCGGTCGCACGTGGACGCTGCAATTCAAGAACGCTGACCGTGACGCGTTCTTTGACGCGATAGCCTTCTGGGACGAACGCCACGGGATCGCTCTGAGCGACCCGGTGAAGGGGCGGTTTCCTTTGATCGTCACCGAGGACGGCGGCGCGACCTGGCGACCTCTGGCGGCGATCAATCTCCCGCCAGCGCTGCCGAATGAAGGAGCTTTCGCGGCCAGCGGCACGTGCCTTGTCGCTCACGGCCAAAACGACGTCTGGTTCGGCACGGGTGGAGCCGAAACCGCGCGGGTCTTTCATTCCCCGGACCGCGGGCAGCACTGGACGGTGAGCGATACGCCGATTCCTGCCGGCGTTGCCTCGGCCGGCATTTTCTCGATCGCCTTTCGTGACCAAAACCACGGCATGATCGTCGGCGGCGATTATCGCAAGCCCAACGACCCAGGCCCGAATGCAGCCATCACTGCCGATGGCGGCAAGACGTGGAAGTCGCTCGGGCGGCCGTTTGCCTATCGCTCAGCGGTCGCTTGGGCAAAAGATCGGTGGATCGCCGTCGGAACGTCGGGTTCGGACATCTCACGCGACGACGGCGCGTCTTGGCGCTCGCTCGACCGGCAGAATTACAACAGTGTCGCCTTCACGCCGACTGGAGAGGGATGGGCCGCTGGCTCGCACGGGCGAATCGCGAGGTTTGTGGACTAAGACTCGCCTTGCAATTTACGCTGAGGTTTGTGCGGGACCTTGGTCCAAAGCGGGGCTTTGGAGTTGCCAGGGGCGCCCCGGCACGCTTGTTGCGAAATAATTCGCTCAGCAGCAGGCCGTAGTCCGCGCGCGAAGGACATTGACCCACCCGCCTTTGGGTAATAAACTTTGGCGCAGACGGCGGTTACGTTTTTCCGGCTGCGTCCGTTCCGCGGGTCGCCCGGTGCTCTTTCGCGTTCCGCGAGCCTCTTTTTGACGTAGCGGACAAATGCCGCTGCCATTTCGACAGTCAAGGTGTCTCGGTCATGGACTTTCTCGATCGGATTGGCGACTTTTTCCAGGTCTTTACCGGGTGGATCGAGCGGTTCATCACGGCCATTTTTGGGTCGTCGAACCGTCGCCGGATCCGCAGGTTCGGCTTTGATCGCGACGAAAAGCGGGGGACATCGAAGGTCATTCCGGGCTCATTGCTCGACCGCATCAATCAGCAGGAACCCGAGTGGCAAAAACTCTCCGATGAGGAATTGAAACAGACGGCGTCGAAGTTCCGTGCGCGCGTGGCCGCCGGCGAAACCCTCGACGACATCCTGCCCGATGCTTTTGCCGCCGTCCGTGAATCGGGTCGCCGGTTCCTCAAGATGCGGCACTACGACGTGCAGTTGATCGGCGGGTACTTCCTCCACAAGGGGATGATTGCCGAAATGGTCACCGGCGAGGGCAAAACGCTGGTGGCGACGCTGCCGGCGTTTCTCAACGGCCTGGCCGGTTCGGTTCACGTGGTCACCGTGAACGACTATCTCGCCCGCCGCGACATGGAATGGATGGGGCCGCTCTATCTGGGCCTGGGGCTCACAGTCGGGGCCATTCAGGCGAACATGGACTCCGAAGAGCGGAAAGTTGCCTACGACTGCGACATCACCTACGGGACCAACAACGAGTTCGGCTTCGATTACCTGCGCGACAACATGAAGCCGGCGAAGGAAATTCAAGTCCAGCGAGAGCTCAAGTTCGCGATCGTCGACGAGATCGACAACATTCTGATCGACGAGGCCCGAACGCCGCTGATCATCTCGGGCTTCGCCCACGACGACACTTCAAAGTATCCGAAGGCCGACCGCATTGCCCGGCAGTTGCAGAAGGGCGTGCACTTCGAGGTCAAGGAAAAGGAGCACACCTGCAACCTGACCGACGCGGGAGTCCGCGAGGCAGAGAAACTTGCCGGCGTCGAGAGTTTTTACACCGCGGGCAACATGGAATGGCCGCACCTGATCGACAACGCGCTGAAGGCTCATCATCTCTACAAGCGCGACGTAAATTACGTGGTCGAACAGGGGATTGTGATCATCGTCGACGAGTTCACCGGGCGCAAGATGGAAGGCCGCCAGTGGAGCGACGGGCTGCACCAGGCGGTTGAAGCCAAGGAAGGGGTGACGATCAAGGCCGAGACGCAGACGCTCGCCACGATCACGCTGCAAAACTACTTCAAGCTTTACAAGAAGCTGTGCGGCATGACCGGCACGGCGATGACCGAGGCGACGGAGTTCTGGAAGACCTACAAGCTCGACGTGGTGACGATTCCCACGAACAAGCCGCTTCGCCGCGTCAACTACATGGACGTGATCTACAAGAGCGAGCGCGAGAAGTGGGACGCGGTCGTCAACGAAATTCGCGAGGTTCACCAGACGGGACGGCCAATTCTCGTCGGCACCGTGTCGATCGAGAAGTCCGAGTTACTCAGCGAAAAGATCAGTCGCTATGGCGTCAAGCACGCCGTCCTCAACGCCAAATACCACGAGCGCGAGGCGGAAATCATCGCGCAGGCCGGCCGCGAATCGGCCGTGACGATCGCGACCAACATGGCAGGTCGCGGCACCGACATCATCCTGGGGGGCAACCCGGAATATCTCGCCTGGGACCAGCTCAAGCACCAGTACGCCTCCCGGCTGGACGTCCCCAAAACCGTCTGGGACGAGCTGACCGCCAAGATCGGCAAAGAAGAGGGCATGGTCGAAGAGGGGCGCAAGGTCGCCGAGGCAGGCGGGCTGCACGTGATCGGGACGGAACGCCACGAGGCCCGCCGAATCGACCTGCAGCTGCGCGGGCGCAGCGGTCGCCAGGGGGACCCCGGATCGAGCAAGTTCTTCCTTTCGCTCGAAGACGACCTGATGCGGATCTTCGCCGGCGAGTTCGTGAAGAACATTCTCACCCGCCTGGGGATGCAGGAAGGCGAGGCGATCGAGAGCCGGATGGTAAGCCGCCAGATCGAAGGCGCGCAGAAGAAGGTCGAAGAGCGCCACGCCGACATGCGGAAGCACCTGCTCGAATACGACGAGGTCATGGACGAGCAGCGCAAGCAAGTCTACAGCTACCGGCAGAAGATTCTCGACGGCTGTAACTGCCGCCAGCTGATCCTCGACATGATCGATACGGAGGTCAAGCAGATGGTCCCCAAGCTGCTTGATCCCCATTATCGCTGGGAGACAATCGCGGGCTGGGCATCGCACGCGATGGGCATCGAAGTCGAAGCACGCTCGGTCGACGGTTTTGAGCGCCAACGGCTCGAGGAATACCTGATCGACGAGGCGGGCCGACAGGCCGAGGCCGACATCGCCGAAAAAATCGAGGAAGACCTGCCCAGCGAAGCCGAGGACACTTCCGACTGGAACTGGCTGGCGCTGTCGCGGTTTGTGAATGTCCGCTATGGCCTGAATACCAACGACCGCGAGCTGAAGAAAATCGGCCGTGATGCGCTGCTGGCGGAGCTCTTGCCGCGGGCCCAGGAGTCGATCGCCCGCTTCGATTTCACGCCGCTGGCCGTCATGCTCGATCCGCAGTTCGGACAGAAATCGGTGTGCGGCTGGCTGCATCAACAGTTCACTTTGGAGATGCGGCCCGAAGACTTTACCGATCTGAGCAACCCCGAGGACGCGGTCGAGCTCGTCCGCCGCAAGATCGAGGAGCTCTATCGTCAAAAGGAGATCGAGTTCCCCGTTGCCGTCGGCATGACGAACTTCATGGCCGAGGGGCCGGGAGGGGGCGGCGAGCGCTACAATCGCGAAGGATTGGTCCGTTGGGCCAACGAGCGGTTCCAGGCCTCGCTGCCGGTCGACGATTTCAAGAATCGGCCGCGCTCCGAGATCGAAGGCCTGCTGCGGGAGACGAGCCAGAAATTCTTCGTAAACGGCGAAGTCCTCGACAAAGCCGAGGAGTATTTGCACAAGGCCGAAGCGGAACGCAACGGAAGCGGGCAGCGAAACGGGCAGATGACGTCGCCGGCCCCCGCCCTCAACGAACTGGCGCAGTGGGCCAGCCACGATTACCATCTCAATCTCGACGCAAAAGAGCTGGAGACGCTCGACGAGGAAGCGGTCAAGAACCGAGTGCTGCAGGCCTACGACGCGCGGTACCGCCCCGAATTGGCCCAAACCGAGCGGGCGCTGATCCTCGAAATCCTCGACACGGCGTGGAAAGACCATCTCTATTTCATGGACCACCTCCGGGCCGGGATCGGCCTGGTCGGATATGCCCAGCTCGATCCCAAGGTCGAGTACAAACGCGAAGGTCGAAAGACCTTCCTCGCGATGTGGGACCGCGTCCACCAGCAAGTGACGTCGGCCATCTTTCGCATCGAGAAAGAAAGCCCAGCCTTCGTCGGCTCGCTTTGGGAGATCACTGCCGTCAATCACGCCGAAGCGGCGCCGATGACCAGCGACGGCCAGATGACCGAAACCAGCGGTGGTCACAGCCCCGAAGCGACAGTTGTCGAGCCCATCCACAATCGGCAGCCGAAGGTCGGACGCAACGATCCGTGCCCGTGCGGCAGCGGCAAGAAATACAAAAAGTGCCACGGGGCCGGCGTGTAGTGACGACTCGTCCCGTGCAACGAATCGCGCAATTCAAGGAGCCGCGTACGAAGTAAGCGGTTTTTCATCGTGCCGCTAGCATGCAAGGGCCGTCGTCGACGGACCGCTTACTGCGTGCGCGGCTCTTAAAATTGAACCAGCCGGGAAAGGATGCCCGCTGAATGCCGTGGTTCTTGAACATCGTTTATTTCGCCGTGCTTGTGGCCGCCTCGCCGCTTCTCTGCTGGCGAATCATCGTCCACGGAAAATACCGCACGGGCTGGCGTGAAAAGCTCTTGGGCCGCGTGCCGCGGCGTGCCGGCGACGGGCCGTGTCTCTGGTTTCACGCTGTCAGCGTGGGCGAAGTTCTGCAGCTTGAACCCGTGCTGAAGGAACTGCGGACTCGTCTGCCGGCTGCCGAATTCGTGATTTCGACGACGACGCCCACAGGCCGCTCCGTCGCCGAGGCGAAATTCTCGGGCGCCCGCGTTTGCTATTTCCCGCTCGATTTTTCGTGGGCGGTTCGCGAAGCAGTCAGCCGCATTCGCCCGTCGGCGATCGTGCTGGTGGAGCTGGAGCTCTGGCCTAATTTCATCCTTTACGCGCGGCGTCGCGGGATTCCGGTCTCCCTGATCAACGGACGCCTGAGCGAGCGAAGCCTGCGCGGCTATCGCCGGCTGCGTCCTCTGGTTGCCCATTTGCTCCAAGGCTTGCACGCGATCGCCGTCCAGAACTCGACCTATGCGGAGCGGTTCGCCGAGCTGGGCGCTCCACGCGAGCTGCCTTGCGTCACCGGATCGATCAAATTCGATCGCGTGATGATCGACCGGAGGAACCCCAAGACTGCCGAGCTGCGGACCGCGTTCGGAATTGCCCCGAGCGATCGAGTCTTCATTGCCGGCAGCACACAAGAGACCGAAGAATCCGCGGCGATCGACGCCTATCTGGCCCTCCGCGATCGGTTCCCTGTGTTGCGGCTGATCGTTGTGCCTCGCCACAAAGAGCGCTTCGACGAGGTGGCCCAACTGGTCGAGACTCGTGGCTTGCCCCTTTACCGCCGGACAGACTCGCTTTGCGGCCGCCGCCAAGCGGACTCGAGTCGCCCGATCCTGCTCCTCGACACGTTAGGCGAATTGGCGGCATGCTGGGGACTTGCGGATGTGGCGTTCGTTGGCGGCAGCCTGACCAACCGTGGCGGGCAGAACATGATCGAGCCGGCCGGTTACGGCGCCGCTCTGCTCTTTGGGCCCAACACGCAGAATTTCCGCGACGTCGTCGAGCTCCTGCTGTCGGAAGGCGCGGCCCGCGTTGTTCAAAACGGCGAGGAACTCACGGCTGCCGTTGGGGATTGTCTGGCCCATCCCGAGCGAGCCCGCGAACAGGGCGCTCGCGCCCAACGACTGGTTCTCGCCCAGCAAGGGGCGACGCTGCGGACTGTCGATATTCTGGCAGCGCTTCCAGGTCTTTCGCCCGCCGCCACTCAGAGCACCGCTGCGTAGTTGCGAGGCGGAGGTTGTCCCTTCGCCGGGCTATCCGCGCCGCCGCGCCAGGCGTTATCATTCCGAACCAGGAGTCGGAGCGCTAGGGATTCGCTCAGTCACGGAGGGACGCCAGATGCTCAGCGAGAGGGAGCCCGAACAGTTTGTGGAGCGCTATCGCAGTCTGATGGCGCAACTGGAGATCGCGACACGCGAGGCCCATCAGACCGAAGTGCGCAACGCGGCCAGGCTGCTGCGCGAGCGCTGGCGCGAATGGCAGGGCGAGGACTCTCTTCACGAAATGGCCTTCGGCGAACCTTAGGCATTAGCGTCGCTGTGCCGTGCGCCAGGCGGCAACTCGCCGTCGCTACTCCCACCTTGCCTTGCTCCCTGCGGTCGGGGCAGACCGGCCGGATATGCGGATATTTATTGTTGCCCCCGGGGAGGCAGGCTAGAATGTCATGTCCGCGATTGCGCGCCCGATCATGGCTGAGTCGTCCAGCAAGCCGGCGAACATGTTGGATCTAAGGCGTTCGTGCGGAAAGTTTGATCCATCTTCACAAAATAAGCCGACTGTTGAGACGGAGTCAGTTCATGTCGAGGTTTTTGTTTAGCAGCGAATCGGTTAGTAGTGGGCATCCCGACAAGGTCTGCGACCAGATCTCCGACGGAATTCTCGACGCGTTGCTTGCTCAGGACCCGATGTCGCGCGTTGCCTGCGAGACTCTTTGCACGACGGATCAGGTCGTGCTGGCCGGCGAAATCACCTCCCGCGCGAAAATCGATTTCGCCGACATCGCGCGAAAGGTCATTGCGGACATCGGCTACACCGGGGAGGACGAAGGCTTTAACGCCGCCACGTGCAAGGTCTGCACCACGATTCATAGCCAATCGGGCGATATCGCGATGGGAGTGGACCGCGACGGGGCCGGCGACCAGGGGCTGATGTTCGGCTACGCCTGTCGCCAGACCGACGAGCTGATGCCACTGCCGATCTCGCTGGCTCATCGCATTCTCGAAAAGCTGACTGAGGCTCGCTACAAAAAGGAAGTCGACTGGCTGCGGCCCGACAGCAAAAGCCAGGTGACGGTCGAGTTCGAGGGTCGAAAGCCGGTGGGCATCACGGCGATCGTGGTTTCGACGCAACACTCGGAAAAAGTCGAACAGTCCGAGATCGCCGAGTTCATCCGCAAGAAGATCATTCCGCGGGCCGTCCCCGAGCACCTGCTCAACCGCGACACGAAATATCACATTAACCCGACGGGCCGCTTTGTGATTGGTGGGCCGCACGGCGACTGCGGGCTGACGGGCCGCAAGATCATCGTCGACACCTACGGCGGGTGGGGGCGGCACGGCGGCGGAGCGTTTAGCGGCAAGGACGCGACCAAGGTCGATCGGTCGGCCGCCTATATGGCGCGACACGTCGCCAA
The DNA here is from genome assembly GCA_035623955.1 of Planctomycetaceae bacterium. Taxonomy (GTDB): domain Bacteria; phylum Planctomycetota; class Planctomycetia; order Planctomycetales; family Planctomycetaceae; genus DASPSM01. The sequence goes on along the minus strand of DASPSM010000782.1, from coordinate 1,796 downwards.
GAACGTTGTCGCCTCGGGCCTGGCAGACGAATGCGAAATGCAGATCGCCTACGCGATCGGTATCGCGGAGCCGGTGGGCATCTTCGTCAACACCAGTGGCACGGGCAAGCTGCCCGAAGAGCGAATTGCCACGGCCGTTCGCGAGATCTTCCCGCTCACCCCCAAAGGCATCATCGAGTACCTCAAGCTGCGCCGGCCCATCTTCCGCAAGACGGCCTCGGGGGGACACTTCGGCCGTCACGACCCGGAATTTACCTGGGAAAAGACCGAGCGTGCCGCGGAGCTGGCCAAAGCCGCCGGACTCTGACGCGCCGAGACAACTATCGGCAGGGATGCCATCGCATGCCGGGAACCAACGGTCGCGTAGAACAGCTCGGACGGCCCGACGATTTCCGTAAGGTTGTTGCGCTCGCCACAGGCACGGCGCTCATACTGATGACGGTCGTCGCGGTTTCGCGCCGACTGAGCGGGGCCTTCCAGGGGCCCGTGTCGGCAGCAACTCCGTGTGTGATCGCGACTCTCGCGGCAATCTTTTCCCTGACTGCGCTTGCGCTGTGGACGGCAGCCCGCGGACGAGTCGCGCCACTGAGAGCGCGGGTGCTCCCCGGAGCGTTGGCCGTGTTGCTGCCGGTGGTGCTCGGCGCTGCCCTGTGGATTTCGCCCTCGGCGTTGGTGGGCGGCTATTTTGCAGCCCTTGCAATGGCGTCGCTATTAGGCGCAGTCGCGATCGATGACTCGGCCGTCGGCTTCGCGCTCACAAACCAGATGACTGCAGCTTTGTTTCAAGATGAGCGGGTGGCACTGGCGGCTGGTCCGCCAGTGTCTTCCTCGCGCGTCTCCGAAGCCGCCACCTGCGAACAAGCCGCCAGCGCCAGCCTGGCCGTCAAAGATCCGATCGCCGATCTCGTCGCAGAAGAACTCGCCGACGACGAGGAATCCAAGCCGACTGCGGAAGAAGAGGGCGAGTCCGACGATTCGGTCGTGCAGTGGATGACGCGACGCCGGCTCGCGGATGGGGGCGAAGTGATCGAGGGGGCCGTACAGATCGACATGGATCGTGCCGAGCAGGTCGGGGTCGCACATTTGTCATTTGTGCCGCCGCTCTCGTGCGATCCGCGGGCCGAGTGCCACTTGCTCGGCGACTTCGACGGTCGGGTCCGCCTCACTCTCGCCAAATCGTACGGATTGCGGATCGAGGTTCGGCAATCGGGCCAGTCGACCGCGCCCGCGACGGTCAAGGTGGCCTTCACCGCTCAAGCGCCGCCGGCCGCAAGCTGCGCGGCGGCGGCGTGAGCGACCCACGCTCAGTTCGTGTCCGCAGACTCGATTAAATAGGTCTTGTCCTCGAGCCGGACGAGGATGGGTCCGTCCAGGGCCAGGTACTTGGCGAAGCGTCCATTGTCGCGCGAGGCCAGCGCAAAGTACGCAGCGCTGAATTGTTCGATCCGCGTGGGGTTCTTTTCGGTCTCTTCCGTCAACTCCGCGTCGCGCCAGCGATTGTTCTTCCAGTAGAAGGTCTTCCCCCCGACCGTTTGCACCACTTGCTTGCGAGGTCCCTCGAAGTTGGTTTGCGACTGGGTCTGAGCCTTCCAGTGCGTGCGGGTGCTCGTAACCGTCGGTGCAAGGCTTGGGACATCGGCGGGAAGCGGATCCCTCTGGCTGATCATGCCACCTCCGCCTCCCATGCCGCCTCCTCTCCCCCCTCCGCTCCCGTCAAGCCCTCCCGGGGATCTGCCCATGCCGAGGCCCCCCGCCCCGCCAGTGTCTGTCGTCGCGTCGCCTCGGCGACCCATTGC
>DASPSM010000744.1:0-4125 GCA_035623955.1 Planctomycetaceae bacterium | reverse complement strand
CAACCTTAGCACCGGCGACGGGCTGGCCTGTGTCCTCGGTCCGAATCGTGCCTCGCACCAGGACCGACCGCTCCATCGGGATTTCGAGCTTCAAAGTCTGACCGTCGGCGACGGACGCACCGGGCGGCCGCGGAAGGAGCGTTGGTTTCTCCGGCGGGTCGATGAATTGGATTCTTGCAGGCCCGCTGGCGATCTCGGGGACGACGAATCTTCCTGCTTCGTCCGTGACGACGAGGGCAGTTCCTTCAGTCTCCCAGATCGCGCGTATGACGCTCTTCCCGTCGTGCCTCTTAAAGGGCTTTGTCTTCCAGGGAAAGATCTCGGTCGAGACGAAGATTCTGACAGAGCGAACAACCTCTGGATCGTCGGCTATCAGACGGCCTTCGATGCGACCGGCCGCTCGCAAGGCGACTTTCCGCTCGGCAGCCTCTGCGTCCGGTCCGTCCAGACGCAGCGTTTGCACGCCGAAGCCCGGAGCTGTGACTTGGACTCTCCAGAAGGCTTTGCGCGGAAGGGAGTGCAAGCGCACGCAGCCGGACTTGTCCGTCGTGCCGTGAAGAAGATCGCAAATCGCTTCGGGGAGGTATTCATACATGCGCGGCGTGCGAAAGTACCTAGGTTCGACGACAGCGCCGACGACCGGCCATCCCTGCCCGTCGTTGACTTGGTATTTCGTCTCGGTGCCGGGCGCAAGTTCAATCGTCAAATCGGACGCTTTGCCCTCCTCGACCGCCGCGTCGGCAGCGTGGATCGCCCGAAGATCTTTATCGGGCGCAAGAATCCACAGCATGTTGGCGGGCCGCAACGGCCGACTATGTTTCCAATCGCGCGGGGCCTGCATTTCAAACCGTCCTTGGGAGTCAGACGCACCGTCGACGGTGAACTCGCTGCGGTTCGGAAAGCTGTCGAACACAACCCACCATAACCGGGCCTTCGCAACCGGCTTGCCGGCCCGGTCGACGACGTGGCCGGCGATTTTGCGGAGGGGTTTTGTCGACGGGGGTGCGGACGGTTTGGCGTCGGAGGTCGACGGTTTTTCGGCGCCTGTCGGAGGTTTCTGACGGTCTTGGGCGATCTGTTCCGCGCGAGATTGCGCGATTTGTCCGGTTGCGCGCGTATACCCCCATTGGGACTCGAGCGGATTCTTCTTCCTTGAGAACTCGTAACCGCCGGCTGCGGAGATCGATTTCACCTTGAGGACCAGCGGATTCCGTTTCTCGATCGTGACGTCGGTGACCAGGCGAGATGGCAACGCGACATCGTACGAATCGACTGTGACCCATTGTGGGACGCGAAGGTCGAACGCCCCGCCCTGGTCTGTCGAGGCCCAATATCGGCCCTCACGCGTGTCTCCGCGCACGGCTGCGTTAGCCAGGGGCCGCCCGTTCGGGTCGATCACGGTCCCTTTCACCGACTTCGTCGGGATTACGACGGTTATCGGAAGCTGGAACGGTTGCCCATTCGGCGTTGGCTTAACGCGAACTTGCTGAGACGAAGGAGAAACATAGAACGGAAATGATGATTGCAGCCGGCGAAAACCCGGTTGCACATACTGAGCGGCTATCTCGTCAGGGATCATCGACGTCATCCACACCGATCCGGGCAAGACGCGAGCCTGGCAACGACCGTTGGCGTCCGATGTCAGGTCAATCGAGCTGTCCGAATCGAAGGATTGAAGCGTAATCCGCACGCCGGCGACGGGTCGTTCCCGATCCTTCGTGCGAACGAGGCCTTCCACGGGGACCGACGGTTCCAGTTGAATTTCGGCGCGGGTGGTTTTTCCCGCAGTCACGGTCAGACCTTGCGGAATTCTGGGCAACAAGGTCGAGGAACCAGGCCAATCGAGCACGCGCAGGACGAGCGTGCCTTCCGCGATGGCCGGCACGGAAAATCGCCCCGCCGCATCGGTCGTGACCAAGTCGGTCCCCTCGATCCCGGCCCAGCGTGCCGAGATGAATGACTCAGGGGCCACCCACGTGCGGAGCCAGATCTTGATTCCGCCGATCAGTGGGGATCCGCGGCTACCACGCGTCCTTCGACGCGGCCGGTCTGCCTCAGCCGAATCGTCCGCTTTGAGGTTCTCTCGTCCTGGGGCAGGCGAATGACCTGTGTCCCAAACTCGGGAGAACTGACTTTGATGTCGCACACATCCCGGAGCGAACGGAGATGTGCACTTCCGGAAGCATCCGCAGTCGTCCGCCAAAGAGCGCGCAGTGCCTGGGGAATCTCCGGCTCCATCGGGTGCACCTCTAGGCCACACGAGGCTCGGCGCACCACGTTGAAGTAGCCCCAGTTGTTTTCGAGGACGGCGCTCGGCACCGGCCGGCCGTCGGCGTTGTTGACCTGAAACTCGATATCGCTGGCGGGCTTCAGACGAATCACCAGTTCAGGTCCCTTGGCAGGCAATCGATCCGTCATTTGAGGGGCATCGTCGACCGTCCAATTTTTTCCTTGAGCCAACACCCACAGCTGACCGAGGGTCCATCGCGGCGCGGCGCGATCGAAAGTGGCTTCGATTTGAAAGTGCCCGCTGGCGTCGCTCGAACATTCCGCGACCGTCCGAAAGCGCCTGTTCGGGGAGTCGTCGTGAACCAGCCACCACAATCGGGCCCCGGCGATTGGCTTGCCTTCTTGATCGACGACGCGACCGGTGACTTTGCGCACGGTCTTGGGTGTTTTGTCTGCGGGCTCGGAGGGCGCGTCTTTGTGGGACGGTTCCGATGCCCTCTCGCGCCTGTCGGCACGGGAACGATCGGCCGGCCGGAGCGCGATCGCTGCGCCGAGCAGGACCAGCGCGGCGATTGCCAGCCACCCGGCACTGCGCTCGGGCGACGGCTGCACGCCCGCAAGGCGCCGGATGCGGTTGATGAGGGGCGTGCCGTTGGCGGCCAGGCCGAAACCGGGCACCGTTTGCCGCAGTTCGGCCAGCGAAGCCAGGGCCTGCGCGTAGCCCAGGGTGCCGCACGCCGCCGCTGCGATGTCGTCGCAGCAGTGTTCGCGCTCGTTGCGAATCTGCTTCGAGACCCACCAGACTGCCGGATGATAGAAGAACAGCGTCTCGACGACGTTCTGGACCAGATTGACGAGAGCGTCGTGCCGGCGAATGTGGGCCAGCTCGTGAACCAGCAGCGCCTCGACTTGGGCAACGCTCAGCCCCGTCAGCATGCCGGCCGGCAGCAGCACGACCGGCTTGATCCAGCCGACGACCATCGGCACGCTTGCCGATGCCGAGCTCAACAGCCGCACCGCCGGTGAAATGCGGAGTCGCTCGCGCAGGCGGGCGAAGCGGTCGCCCCACGCCGCGTCGGCGAGTTCCCAGCTTGCGGCGCGCAGCCGACGAATTGCCTTCCAGCCGGAAGCCAGTCGCAGCGAAAGCAGGCCCACGCCCGCGCTCCAGAGAAGAACCAGACACGGGAGGCACCGACCGATTTGTTCGACCAGGATTTCCAACCGTGTCGTTGAAGAGGGCGCGCCTTCGACGAGGTCGCCGCTCGGTTCGCCACCGACGCTCGCGCATCGCGCGGATGTTGTCGGCGCGTCCTTGAGAAATTGAATGGACGCGTCGATCGCCTCGTGGACGTCGCGCTCGTTTGCCGGGGCCCGCGGGGTTATGTCGAAAAACGCGATCGCTCGCTCCACAGAATCGCGTGATCGCGCAATCGTGGGCGATGCCGTTAACGCGGCGTCCGCAATGGTTGGACTTGGGGCCCGAGCGAACTGCCACGCAAACGTTGCGCAGGCCGCCAGTGTCATGAGCGAGAGAGTGGCACATCCCGCCCAATAACGGGCCTGGGGCGAAAGCCGGCGGGCCAGCGTGAGGAAGACGGCCAGCGCGAGGGCCGCGGCTGCACCTTGCCAAACGAAATGCATGAGCATCCAGCCGAGAGCTTCGACGGCCGGACCTCGCAGGACGAATTCCAGACCGCTTGCCGAAAAGGCTAACCGAGACAAAATCATTTTGTCCCTTTCTTCGTTTGGCGGGCCTCGAGCTCGTCGAGCAGCCGGCGGATCTCAGCCAGCTCCTCGGCGGAGACAGGCTCTTCGGAGAGCGCCTGCACGACGAGCTTTGCGGGCGCGCCGCCGAAGGCCGCTCGCAATAGATTGCGGACGAGCTGACGCTGCGTT
>DASPSM010000731.1:0-11317 GCA_035623955.1 Planctomycetaceae bacterium | reverse complement strand
TGTTGATAGGTCTGTGGCTAGCCTTTTTTCATGGCCGGCCCTGAGTGTGGGGTGGGGACAACGTATCAGGAACCTTATTGGGTTCGCGCCCCTCTAACGCGTGCTAAACCTCACGCCCGAGTGCCGGAGCAGAAAAGGGAGCAGAAAAGGGGACGCAGCTCTTTATTGCGGAAGGGGGATCGGAGAAAGGAAAAAGGCGCCTGTCCCCTTTTCTGTCTTATATTGAGGAGCAGGAAAAGGGGACAAATGGAAGCGATCCGTCGCAGTTTTCGCCGCGGCCAGCCGTACGGCGGCGAAGCGTCGACGGCACGCATTGCCGAGAAACTCGCGCTGGCAGCGACACTCCGCCCGCGGGGCCCCCGCAAACAGGGGAGCAGAAAAGGGGACGCAGCTCTTTATTGCGGCCTTTATGGCGGCAGGGGCGGGATCGGAAAAAGGAAAAAGGCGCCTGTCCCCTTTTCTGTCCCTTTTCTGTCCTGGCGGCGCTGGCAACCTTTTTCGGACGTCGTTATCAAAAAATCAGCAAAAAAACCGCTGCTTGTCCGCGAACGCGACGACGGATACGATAGGGGCGCAGTCCGATGGATCTGCAAAAACCTCTGCCATGTTCGAATCAGGGACCAATGTGTTGACCCTACAATTATGAACCAGGGAACCTCGCTGAGTTCCGGCCGCGTGTATCTCCGAACTTAGCTTCGGCTGACACAACCCGGGACAGAGCTTCCCACGTTGCACTTACGGGTTCATAACACGTTCACCCCGGACGGCATTACGGCGGAGGTTTTTTTCTCACTCACGTCTACGAGCTGACGCGCCCTTGGGGCTGTTCGACCGCCAGGAAGCTGAGAATCTACAGCGGGCTCTGCCTCTGGCGGCCCGGATGCGGCCCCGGTCGATCGACGAGTTTGCCGGCCAGGAGCACTTTCTCGGTCCCGGCAAATTGCTGCGACGGATGCTCGAAGCCGACCGGATTTCGTCGGCCATCTTCTACGGTCCGCCGGGGACCGGTAAAACTTCGCTGGCGCAGGTGATTGCCCGGCAGACGCGCCGCGAATTCGTGATGCTCAATGCAGCGTCGGTCGGCGTTAAGGAACTGCGGGTCGCTCTGGACGAGGCGCGCGACCGGCTCGCAGCCGACGGGCACCGAACGATTCTCTTTGTCGACGAGATGCACCGCTTCAACCGCACGCAACAGGAAGTTCTGCTGCCGGACGTCGAGGCGGGCGTGGTGGCGTTGATCGGCGCCACGACGGCAAATCCCTTTTTTTCGCTCGTCTCGCCCCTCGTCAGCCGCAGCCAGGTTTTTGAATTTCAGCCTCTGTCCAAGGCCGATGTGCGGCGGCTGCTGGAGTTGGCCCTCGTCGATCGCAAACGCGGCTTGGGATGTGAGCCGGAGCGCGTTGCCGACGAGGCGCTTGATTTTCTGGCCGAGGTCTCCGACGGCGACGCACGTCGCGCGCTCAACGCGCTGGAAGTGGCGGTCCTTTCGACGGCCGAGAGCGGTCACCTGGTTGACCTGGTCGTCGCGCAGGACTCAATTCAAAAGAAAGCAATCCAATACGACGCCACCGGCGACGAGCACTACGACGCAGCAAGCGCCTTCATCAAAAGCATGCGCGGGAGCGATCCGGATGCGGCCGTTTATTGGATGGCGCGGATGCTCGAAGCCGGCGAAGATCCGCGGTTCATTGCGCGAAGATTGGTGATTGCAGCATCCGAGGACGTCGGCAATGCCGACCCGATGGCGCTTGTCGTTGCCAATTCGGCGGCGCAGGCCACTGAAATGGTCGGCATGCCCGAGTGTCGCATCATTTTGTCGCAAGCCGTGATCTACGTGGCGATGGCACCCAAGTCGAATGCGTCGTACAAGGTGGTCGAGGGAGCGTTAGCTGACGTCCGGGAGCGTCGCGTGTTGCCCGTCCCGACTCACCTCCGCGACGCCAGCTATCCGGGGGCGAAGCGCCTCGGACACGGCACAGGCTACGAGTACGCCCACGACGCTCCCGAGGGCTGGGTCGATCAGGACTATCTAGGCGTCGAGCGGGAGTACTACCAGCCGACTGATCGGGGCCTCGAAGCAGAGCTCCGGCGCCGGCTGGAAGACTTCAGGAAGCGGAAATCGCGCCCTGACGGATGATTGCCAGGATTAAAACAAGCCGCGCATGTGTCGTGCGCGCCTCCTTCAGAGCGCGCGCTAAGAGTGCAATCCGATTCCGGAATAGACAAAGCCCAGCTCGCGCATCCGTTTGGGTTCGAAGAGATTGCGGCCGTCGAAGATCACGGGCTGCTTCATCTTCTGCTTGAGGTACGCGAAGTCGGGGTTCCGGAATTCGTTCCACTCGGTGACGATTGCCAAAGCATCGGCCCCCTCGAGCGTGTCGTAGTGATGCGGACAATAGGTGATTTTGTCGCCATAGATTGTCTGCACGTTTTCCTGGGCGACGGGATCGTGAGCCCGAACGATCGCCTTGGCCGCCAGCAACCGATCGATTAGCACCAGCGAAGGGGCCTCGCGAATGTCGTCGGTGCGCGGCTTGAAGGACAGGCCCCAGACGGCGATCTGCTTGCCGGCGAGTTGCCCTTCGAAGTATCGGTGTATTTTTCTAAAGAGGACTTCTTTCTGGGCCGTGTTCACTCGGTCGACTGCTTGCAGAATGCTCGGCTCGATCGACTTGGCCTGGGCGACGGAGACCAACGCGCGAACGTCCTTGGGAAAGCACGACCCGCCGTAGCCGACACCGGGAAACAGAAACGAAAATCCGATCCGCTGATCGTGGCCGATGCCGCGTCGGACTTCGTTGATGTCGGCCCCGACGCGATCGCAGAGGTTGGCCATCTCGTTGATGAAGCTGATTTTCGTCGCCAGCATGCAATTGGCGACATACTTCGTCATCTCGGCGCTCTCGAGCCCCATCACCAGGAACGGGTGCTCGGTGCGCAGAAACGGCTTGTGCAGCTCGCGGAGGACTTCGGCCGCCTGGGGGCGATCGACGCCGACGACCACGCGGTCGGGCTTGGTGAAGTCGTCGATCGCGGCCCCTTCTTTCAAGAACTCGGGGTTGGAGGCGACGTCGACATCGCGTCCGCAGAGCTGCTTTAGCCGCTCCGCGACGGCCCGATTGGTTCCGACAGGCACCGTGCTTTTGATGACGACGATCGCTGCCTTGTCGAGCAGCGGGGCCAGCGTTTCGACGACCTTCCACAGGCCCGTGAGGTTGGCCGCGCCATCGTCTCCCTGCGGCGTGCCGACAGCGATGAAGACGCACTGGGCTGAGGGGACGGCCTCTTTGTAATCGGTCGTAAACTTGAGCCGGCCCGAGCGGGCGTTGCGCACCACGAGTTCGGTGAGGCCGGGCTCATAGATTGGGATCTGCCCTTTTCGCAGGCTTTCGATCTTTTTGGCGTCGATATCGACGCAGACCACGTCGTTGCCGGTCTCGGCAAAGCACGTGCCGGTTACGAGCCCGACGTAACCGGTCCCAATCATGACGATCTTCAAGAGAGGCGCTCCAGGTTTTGGCCCGCGGCGAAAGGACTATTCGGTGTCTTTGCGCCGCCGATTGCCATACTGTTCTTCATAATACTTGAGATAGTCGCCGGAGCGCACGCGGCGAACCCATTCCGAGTGACTCAGATACCAGTCGATCGTCTCGCGAATCCCCTGGCGGAAATCGACCTGGGGCCTCCAGCCCAGCTCCCGCTCGGCCTTGCTGCAGTCGATGGCGTAGCGCAGGTCGTGCCCTGGCCTGTCTTTAACGTACTCGATCAGCGATTGGGGCTTGCCGAGCAGCTCGAGCAGAGTCAGCGTCAAATCGATGTTCTTGATCTCCTGGTGACCGCCAAAATTGTAGACCTCGCCGTCGCGACCCTTCCGCAGGGCGGCGTCGATGCCCCGACAGTGATCCAAAACGTGGATCCAGTCGCGGATGTTTTCGCCCCGGCCGTAGACTGGAACCGGCTTGTTCTCGCACAAGTTTGCAATGAACAGGGGGATGATCTTTTCAGGAAACTGGTAGGGGCCGTAATTGTTCGAGCAGCGCGTCACGATCGCAGGAAAGCCAAACGTGTGGCAGTAGGCCCGCGCCAACAGATCACCTGCTGCCTTGGACGCCGAATAAGGGCTGTTGGGGGCCAGCGGCGTCTCTTCAGTGAAGAGTCCGGTGGCACCGAGGCTGCCGTAGACTTCGTCGGTCGACACCTGAAGATAACGCCGAACCTTGGCCTTTCGGCAGGCGTCTAAAAGCACTTGAGTTCCGGTCACGTTCGTTTGAATGAACGGGCCCGAGTCCAGAATGCTCCGATCGACGTGGCTCTCGGCAGCGAAGTTGACGAGCGCGTCCACCCGCCCCGACGTGATAACGGAGTTGATGAACGCCGCATCGCAAATGTCGCCTCGCTCGAACCGATAACGCGGATCCCGCTCGACGTCGGCGAGATTCTCGAGGTTGCCGGCGTACGTCAGCTTGTCGATGTTGACGATGGATTGTTCGGGATACCGGGCTAACTGATCGCGGATGAAGTTCGAGCCGATGAATCCACAACCACCGGTCACGATGAGCCGTTGGGGCATGGCCACTTTCTTTGGGTGGCACTGGCGGCTTGTCCGCCAGTGTCTTGATCGCGCTCAAAGAAAACCACTGGCGGACAAGCCGCCAGTGCCACCCATCGCGCGATCAACTTCGATTTATCGAATCTATCGGGGAAGCGACGGCGGCGTCTATTCCGAGATCTTCCCCGGAATGCGGGCCAGCGAGACGAGGGAGTCTCCTTCGTCGAGGCGGATGATCCGCACTCCCTGCGTATTGCGGCCAATCTGGCTGATGTCGCTGGCGCGGACCCGCTGAATCTTTCCGCGGGCGGTGATCATGATCACTTCGTCATCGTCGGCCACCGACACGATGTCGACAACCTTTCCGTTGCGGTTGGTGCGAATATCGCGCAGCCCCTTACCGCCGCGCTTTTGTCGGCGGTAGCGCTGGTTGCCCGTGTAGCCCGGCGCGGCCTCCCCGCCTTCTTCCCCCTCGCCGGGCTCGGCCTCGTCCGTCGAAGATTCGGCGGGCTCTTCTTCGGATTCGGCCTCCGGCGGCGCTTCGGCTTCGAGTGCTTCTTCTTCGGGGCTTAAAACCGGTGGACCGAACGGCGTCCGCTTGCCGTAGCCTTTCTCGCAGACAGTCAAGAGCGTCATTTCGGGATCGGCCACCACCATGCCGGCGACGGCGTCTCCCTCGGTCAGGCTGATGCCACGGACGCCATGTGCCGGGCGGCCCATCGGGCGGGCGTCGTGATGGGAGAAGCGGATCGACATCCCGTTTCGCGTCGCGAGCACGACGTCGTCATCCCCCGACACGCTCATGACGTCGATCAATTCGTCCCCCTCGTCGAGCTTGATCGCGATGATCCCCCCCTTCATCGGGCGGCTGAACGCGGAGAGGGCTGTCTTCTTCACGGTGCCATTGCGGGTCGCCATGATCAGGAAGCGGTCGTCGGTGAACTCGCGGACCGCCAGGCAGCTCGTGACTCTCTCTTCGCCGTCTTTGAGCGACAGCAAATTGACGATCGCCCGGCCGCGGCTGGTGCGGCTTTGCAGCGGCAAGTCGTAGACCTTCTGCCAGTGGACGCGGCCACGATCGGTGAAGAACAAAAGGTAGGCGTGCGTGCTGGCGACGAACAGATGCTTGACGTCGTCCTCTTCGTCACTCTTGACGCCGGTGATTCCCTTGCCGCCGCGGTTCTGCGCCTGGTAGGTGCTGAGGGGCGTCCGCTTGACGTAGCCTCGTTGCGACAGCGTGACGACCATCGGCTCTTCCGCGATCAGGTCGTCGCGGTTGATCTCGGCCATTTCCTCTTCGGAGATTTGCGTGCGGCGCTTGCTGCCGTACTTCTCCTTGAGTTCGAGCATTTCCTGCCGAACGAGAGCCCGGATGTGGGCTTCGTCGGACAGCAGCCGCAGATACTCGATAATGTTCTCGAGCAACTTGGCGTGCTCGCCGCGCAATGCTTCGCGTTCGAGGTTTGCCAGCGAGCCGAGCTGCATCGAGACGATGGCTTCCGCCTGATTGGCCGAGAGGTTGTAGACTTCCGCCACGCCTTTCTCGCTCTGGAAGTCCTTAAAGCCGACCTCGCCCAGCGCCCGGGCGATCAACTCCGCCGGCACGTCGATCGCCTGCAGGGCATCCTTCGCGGCGGCGCGGCTGGCAGCGGCGCGGATCGTGGCGATCACTTTGTCGATCTCGCTCTGAGCGATCAGCAGGCCTTCGACCGTGTGCTTTCGCTTGCGGGCCTCCGCCAACTGGAATTCGGTCCGGCGGCGGATCACCGTCACCCGGTGCCGCAGAAATTCCTCCAGCAACTCCTTGATCGACAGCGTTTGTGGCCTGTTGGCGACGAGCGCCAACAGGATCACGCTAAAGGTGACCTGCAGCGTCGAGTACTGGAAGAGCTGATTGAGGACCACGTCGCGGTCGGCATCACGCTTGAGCACAATATGCAGCCGCACTTGCCATTCGGGGGTCTTGCGGTCGGTGAAGTCGACGATCCGCGAGATCCCTTTGATGCGATCCTCGCGAATCAGGTCTTCCAGCCTTTCCTTGAGCCGGTCTCGCGTCTCGAGGTAGGGAATCTCGGTGACCACGATTACGTCGGCGTTTTTCTCGGTTTCAAAGTGCGTGGCGGCCCGCAGCGTGATCGTCGAGCGCCCGGTGAGATAGCCCTGCCGAATCCCCTCGCGGCCGCAGATGATGCCGCCGGTCGGGAAGTCGGGGCCCGGCATCACTTCCAACAAGTCGTCGATCGTGCAGTCGGGATCGTCGATGACTTTGATGACCGCGTCGGCGACCTCGTTGAGATTGTGCGGCGGAATGCTCGTCGCCATGCCGACGGCGATGCCGCTGGAGCCGTTCACCAGCAGGTTCGGAAAACGCGATGGCAGCACGACCGGTTCGCGGTTCCGCTGGTCGTATGTGTCGACGAAATCGACCGTGTCGCTCTCAATGTCGTCGAGCATTTCGGCCGCGACGGAGGACAGTCGGGCTTCGGTGTACCGCATCGCTGCGGGAGGCAGACCGGCGAGGGAGCCGAAGTTGCCCTGCTTGTCGATCAGCACATTCCGCATGATCCAAGACTGGGCCAGGCGGACGAGCGTCGGGTAGATCACCGACTCTCCGTGCGGATGGTAGTTGCCGCTGGTGTCGCCGGAGATCTTCGCGCACTTCACCCGCTGGCTGGCCGGGCCGAGATTGAGGTCGTTCATCGCGACCAGAATGCGGCGTTGGGAAGGTTTGAGACCGTCGCGGGCGTCGGGCAGAGCGCGGCTGATGATCACGCTCATCGCGTAGCTCAAGTAACTCGAGCGCAGCTCGTCCTCGATATCCAGCGGCCGGATCCGGTCGGCCGGAACTTCACCGGCGCCCCCGGGAACTTCCTCCGGGGTCAGGGCGTCATCGATATCGCCGTCGCCATCGTCGGCCAAGACTGTCACTCCCCACGTTTGCGTTGGCTAAGCGTCGCGTCGGGCAGCGTTCAAAAAAATCCGACGCAATAACGGTCGGCCGCCCGTCTCGATGTTCGTCGCGGGCGCCCCGATGGAATCCCGGTTTCCAAGGCACAAAGAGGCCAGAATACGACGTCCATGCCAGCCCAAATTATAGGGAGTTCCGGAGGGGGTCTCAACGCTCGCGCTTGCCGGAATCGGCCCCCTGGCGACGCGGTTTTGTGGCCGCAAAACCGACCCACCCGGGAGGAAAGCGGAACCGGCTATAGCCGCTCTGCACACGGACCTGAAAGCCCGCGCCGCGCAATTCCTGAAGAATCGTATTGCGCGGATAAAGCCGCAAACGGTGAATTTCGCGGCTGCGGCGATAGAGCTCGCCGACTTTCCAAAAGCTGATGATTGTTCGCGTCAGCGTGAGCCGTCGCCGGTCTTCTTCCGCTGTGTGTAGAACCGTCCAGCCCGGGCCTTCCGAGAACCCCCGCGTCGGGACCGAGCCCGGCACACGACCGGGCGTCGCAACGTCGAACAGCAACAGGCCACCAGGTTCCAACGCCTGGTACATACTTCTCAGGACCCGCGGCAGTCGACTCGCGCGGTTCCGACGATCGAACAGATAGTTAAAGACTTCGCCGACAGCTGCGATTGCGATGCAGGTCGGGAGTTCGGCCGAGACGAACGATTCCCGTCGGAACTGAGCACGGGGCGCACGTTTTCGGGCGATGGCCAGCATGGCTTCGGAATAGTCGAAGCCCAGCACGTCGTACCCGGCGGCCGAGACGGCCTGGGCGAGAATTCCGCTGCCGCAGCCGGCGTCGATCACCAGGCCGGGCGTCTGGCCTTTGCCCGACTTGCGGAGACGCTTCAGCAGTTCGACCGCCGCGCTGGCTGCGACATGGCCGAAGCCGGCATCGTGAATGGCAGCCAAATCGGCGCTGTACGCCGTGGCGGCGGTACGAGGCATCTGCGCAGCACTCTCGTTCGTGGGCGGCAAAGCGCGAACCGCAGGCCCGCGAACGCGGCTCGACCGGGCGTCGCCAACGACTGCCCTAATGCATCTTACCCCGCCGGTCCTCCGGGCGAAACAACATAAATCGCACCCGCCTGACTCGCGCCCGCGGCGTTGATTTCGCTATCCCCGAGCCGGAGGATAAAAGCGACGATGACCGGACGAAGAATTCGACGAGCCAGCGCGTCTTGAAGCAACCCCTGACGAGCGGTACAGTTGAGTTGAGCGGGCTCTGGAGCACAAAATCGTAGGCTGTGCCCCCCGTTGGCAGTTCGAGCCGGACTTTGGCAGGGAGAGTCGGCCCCACTCGCCACGCACGCCTTTGCCACCAGTCGATGGCCTCGATCAGCCGACCGTCCGCCAATAGGGAACAAACATGCCACAAGCCATAGTCGATCCGGCAGAACTCCGTCGCTTTGCGCAGATGTTGAAGAAGTTCAACAACGAGCTGGGGGAGCGGATGAGCGCGATGGCCAACCAGCTCAACGACCTGACGAACTCGTGGCGCGACCAGGAACAGATCAAGTTCCGCACCGAGTTCGAGCAGCACATGAAGATGATTGCCCGGTTCATCGAGGCCAACAACCAGCACATCCCCTATCTGCTCCGCAAGGCCGAGCGGATCGAAGAGTACATGCAGCAGCGCTAGAAGGCCGAGCTAAGGAGCGGTTATGCCCCGCGCAAACGTTCGCTCTCTCGATTCGGTGCAGCGGTTCCGCCCCAAGGTTTCGCAGTTTGAAGAGGACCTGGGGGCGGCCCTGACGAGCCTGCGCGTCGAGATCAATCGCACGCTGCAATGGATCGACCACGACTGTCCGCAATACTGGCAGAATCAGGTGCGGACGGGGTTCGATCGCGTGGCCGAGGCCCGCACGATTCTGATGCGCAAGCAAATGATCACGGTGGCCGGCCACCGCTCCGAGGCCATCGACGAGAAAAAGGCCCTTGCCAAAGCCAAGCAGAACCTCGAAATCGCGCAACAAAAAGTGCAAGCCTGCCGCCAATGGAGCATCAAAGCGCACCACGCGGCCGACGAATATACGGCTCGCGTCGGGCGCGTCGAGCAGCACGTGGGCAAGAGTCTGCCCCGCATCAAGATGATGCTTGACCGCATGATCGCGGCCCTGGAAGACTACGCACAGGTCGCCCGGGGGGCCGTCTCCGATTTGAATGCGACGGTCAACGTCGACCTGGGCGCTCCTGGCGAACAGGAAGCCGGCGTTGCGGCGCAGGGCGATAAGTCGGACGGACAGCCGGCGGTGTTGTCGGCGGCTCCACCCACCGCTGAAATCCAAGAGCCGACTCCCGAGACTCCCGCAAAGGCGCACTCATGACGGTCGGACAATTCTCGGGCGCCTTGGCGAAACTGCATGGAGCGATCGAATATCTCGAACGCTCCTGGCGCGAGGCGAAGCAGAACTGGAACGACGAAACCAGCCGAAACCTCGAAGAGGCTCATATCGAGCCGATCATTCAGCAACTCAACGAGATCATCGAAGCCACCGTCCCCTTGAGCGAGACGATGGGTCAGGCACGCCGCAACTGCGGCCCTCCGGAGGGGGCTCGGTGACTGTCGTCCTCGGCGACCGGCCGGAAAGTGACAATCGATGGCGGAACTGACAGCGACCGATCCGATGAAGGGTGAGCTGGAGGCCCTGCTCGTCGCGGCCAAGGAGCGCGCGGCGGCCGAACAGGAGGTCGCGGCCGAATTCACCAACAGCCTCGACGACCCCGAATACGAGCTGCAGAAGAATCTCAAGAAAATCAGCTCGCAATTCGACCAGCAATTGCAGGACGCGCAACAGAGCTGGGAAGACTCCCGCAACGCCATCGTTGCGGAGTTCGAGCAGGAGGAGAGCGGGATCAAAACCCAACAGCAGGCGGCGCTCCGCGAGATCGAGCTGGAATACGGCAACGAACGGGAAGCCGCCCAAAAGGAGAAGACCGACGCCAGCTGGATGGTCTCGTCGGTCCTCGACGACAACGCGCACGACAGCCCGCGGTATCAATACGAGACGTTCAAGAAGCGGCTGACCTCCACCAAGGAGAAGCTCGCCCAGCAGCGGCGCGAAATGGACGAGGCGGTCAAGGCGGCCACCGAGCTGATGCAAGACCGCCGGCAGTGGCAGGGCGAGAGCGAGGTCGCAGCGACCGAAAAGCCGCAAGATCTCGAAGAGGCCGAGGACGTCTTTCAAGCCGCGGTGACCAGCATCGAAAAGGGGAGCGCCGCGCTGCGCAAGCAAAAGCTCGCGCGGCTCTTCGGAGGCGTCTGGCCGTCGCTGTTCTTTTTGGTCGCGGTGGCGGCGATCAGCGCGCCGGTGATCCTCTTCGTTGATCCGCAAATGCTGCAGATCGAGGCGCTCAACAATCGCAACACCTGGCTTGTGTCCGCCATCGGTGGTGCGGCGCTTCTTGTCACCATCGTGATGTCGATCCTGTTTGGCATTGCCCGCTCTAAGAGTGCTGCCGTCTTCGAGCCGATCGAGCAGGCCGCGGCCAATCTCAAAGCGGCCCATCGTCGCTGGCAGGAGTTCGCCAAGCAGGAGCTGCACGAGCGCAAGCAGCAGTGCGAACGTCGGCATGCCGAAGTCATCGCCCAGCGGGAGCGGGCGCTGGCGAACCTCGACGCGAAATCGAACCAGCGGCTGCAGGACGCAGAAACTCGTAAAGCGCAACGAACGGCCGAAGCCGAGCAGAAATTTCCCGCGATGCTCGCCGATCTGGAGCGCCGACGCGAGGAGCGACTCGGCAAGCTCGACGAGGAATTCGGGACGAAGAAGGCCGAGCTGACCGGCGGCCGCCGGATGACGCTCGATTCGGCC
>DASPSM010000721.1:0-10328 GCA_035623955.1 Planctomycetaceae bacterium | reverse complement strand
GACGACGCCCCGCATCGAGCCGACTTCTGTCAACGGGCTCGTAGCCCGACTCAACACCACGTCTGCCTCCGCCCCCTCGCGCAATCCGCCACCGGCCGACCCCTCTAAACATCCCAACGGCGACTGGTTCTTTCAGATTCGATCGCCCATCAACGGCCGGGTGCTGAAGAAATATCAAGAAAGCTCGACGATCATCACTCCCGGCACGCAACTCTTGCAGCTGGGCGATCCCGAAAACCTCGAGATCGAGGTCGACGTCCTTTCCGCGGACGGCGTGCGGATCTCGCCCGGGGACAAGGTGCTGTTGGAACAGTGGGGAGGCGAGAAGCCGCTGGCGGGCCGAGTGCGCCTCGTCGAGCCGTCGGCCTTCACCAAGGTCTCGTCGCTGGGCGTCGAGGAGCAGCGGGTGAACGTGATCATCGACTTCGAGGATCCGCCAGAGAAGCGGCGCACGCTGGGGGATGCCTTTCGCGTGGAGGCGAAGATCATCATCTGGGAAAGTCCCGATGTGCTCCGCGTGCCGATCGGCGCCCTCTTCCGACACGACAACGACTGGGCCGTCTTCGCGATCCGCAACGGCCGCGCGCGACTGCAAGTTCTCAAAATCGGCCATCGCAACAGCCTGAACGCCGAAGTTTTAGAGGGCCTGAGCGAAGGGGACGAGGTGGTGATGCACCCCAGCGACCAGGTGGTCGACGGGGTGCGCGTCGTGCGGCGATAAGGCCTTTTTCGAGTCGCGAGTGATTCTAAGCTGGTGTCATAGACAAAAAGCTGAGGTTGCGCCATCCAGACTGAGCGCTTGCCGATCCTCCCGCACTCTCGCCGGGATCAACCCATGCTTTCAAAGCCCCTTTTCCTTGCGGCCAGGTCGTGCCTGATCTTCTCACTTGGCATAGCCCTGGTGGGCGTTGGGCGAAGTGTGTCTGCGGCCGAAGTGACCAAGTCGGCGACCGGTCGCATCTCCGGCCGCGTGCTCGACCCGGATGGCAAGCCCGTCGCCAACGCCTCGATCCGTCTCTACGAGTACGACGAAGACTCGCGGATTTGGAAGCAGCGAGGGGAGCCCGTCCAGAGCAAGCAGGATGGCGCGTATCAATTCGATCGATTGCCCCAGGGTTGGGCGGACGTCGTCGGCGTCGATGCCCCCGGGTTCGCAAAGGGTCTTCGACGATCGCCCGTTGAGGAAGGTCAGCAGCTCACTCTTGATGTGGCTTTGCGAAAGCCGGTCGAGATGGTCGTCCGGTTACGCGACGCGACCGGAGCACCGGTCGGCGGGGCACAATTGCAAGTGCTCATATTGAACGGCGCCAACGGCCGTGTCCCGATCAAGGCCCGCCTTGCCGAGTGTTTCGGGTTCAAATTCGGGACAAGCGATTCGCAAGGACGTCTCATCCTCCCGCCGCTGCCGGAAGGGACCATCTGCCACGCCGAGTTCACTCACCCACAACTGGCTCCGATCGAACTGAAGGACATCACGGTCAAAGCGTCTGCAGAGGTCGCCGCGGTCATGCGTCCCGGCGTCACGTTGACCTTCCAACTGGCTCCCTCCTCGATGCAGGAGAAGTTTTCGGAAGTCGAAATCGACCTGCGGCATGAACCGTTCGAGAGCGCGTCGACGCGCTTCGATATGATCCCGTTCGATCGCCAGGGAAAGGCTCAGATTACCGTCGCGCCAGGAAACTACAGCCTGCTGTGGCTGCGCTACCATCCGCGGTTTCTCGTGACGCCCGGCTACTCGTCCCGGCGAAAGAAGGACCTGGTGCTGGCTCCCGGCGTCAACGACCACTACGTGTTCGAGCTGCATCGCAAGGTGACGGCCCGCGGCCGGGTGATCAACAAGGCGACGGGCAAACCGGTGGCCGGAGCCACGATCCAGGGCCAAATCCTGAATACCGTTCCCGCGGGCGGAGTCACGGAGCTGGCGGAACAGTGGCTGCACGCCGACTGGACTGAAACGGACGCGAAGGGGGAGTTCAAGGTGGCGCTCGCAGCCGGAAAGTGCCGCGTTCGCCTGCAAGAGCGCGGATACCAGACCGAGTCCGTCGAGTTCAACAACGCCGCCGATGGCTCGACCGTCATTCCCGAGATCCGCGTCTCGCCCTTGCCGACGTTGATCGGCACTGTGTTCGGTCCGGACGGGAAGCCGGCCGCAAATACGATCGTGCGATTTCGCGGCAACCTGGGGTGGATGAACCCGACGCTGACCGATGCCAAGGGAAAATTCGAGATCGCAATCCCCTTCATCCCCCTGGACGCCAAGGAAAAGCCAATCTGGCGCCAGTGGTTAGTTACCTTTCACGCCTACGAGCCGCTCGGAGCCAGGCTCGCCGTGCGGCTCGACCAGCCGAAGACGCTGTCGAACGTGACGATTCGTCTCGAGCACCAGCCCTACGAAGCCTCGCTTGATGAGGTCGAGGGTGACTTCGGCCCCTGGGAGAAAGGCGACCTGTCTAACCCGCGCGTGCGCGAGTCGGCCAGGCCGGCGCTGCGCGGCCAGGCGTCTCCTCAGCTCGAGTGCCAAGAGTGGCTCAACGTTCCGTCCGGCCGGGCAAGTCTCGCCGATTTTCGGGGGCGATACGTGTTCCTCGACTTTTGGACGACCTGGTGCGGCCCGTGCCGAGCAGATTATCCGTCGGTGAAGATGGCCTATGATCTGTACAAAGACCATGGCCTGACGGTGATTGGCGTGCACGACAATTCGGTCGCGCCCGACTCGATCCGAAAGCACGTCGAGAAAGAGAAAATGCCGTTCCCCATCGCCATCGATCGCCCCGATGGCCCGACACTGGCCGCATTTCGCAAAGCCGGGCTCAACGGCTATCCGACCTATGTGCTCTTGGGCCCCGACGGCGCCATCCTCAACTTCGACCCGGTGCTCCCCGGCCCGTCACTGCGCGGCTTCAAGCTCGAAATCATTCGGGCGCGGCTGATGGGCGCGCCGGCCACCGTGCACTGAAGCCCTGAGCGTCGACCCGAGAGTTGTCGCCTAAGAAACTTGCCGAGTTGTTTCTATGCGCAAAGAAACTCGGCCTGCAGCGATGGTGAGTGGCGCGGTAGACTGGATTGAGGAGCGCCAGTGAACGCCGGCGCGGTGCGAACGTAACATGATTGCGCTCCTAAAAAACGGGCCTCCACCTCACTTCGACAAAACGGTTTTCGCAAGCGGCATGCCAATCCCTTCGGCGGATGGCGTCTGCGGGCGGGCATTCGGTGGCGACCGGGACGGTGGGACTAGTTGACCCGCCGGGACCGATTCTTTTTGTCCCGGTGGGACGGGACACTTTCGCGCAATAGGGAATTGCAAAGTTGTCCCACCGCGCGCCGGGGAATCGGCGGTCGAGCTGCCGATTGGCCCAAAGTCGGTACGGTACACAAAAATCTGATAGATAGGTGTACCGACTTTGTGTACCGACTTTGAGCAAGGAGCAATCGAAGCCGAAAGGAACCGCCAGAAGTTTGGACGAGACTTCAATGGGGCTCGATCGCCGGCGGTCGAAGACTGGTCAGGATTGTGCCGGCCGTAGCAGAGGATGCGCTCGCGCAAATCCATTCTGGATCACCGGTACGCCGCCGCTTGGATGCCGTAGAGCTGCGCGTAGGTGCCCCCTTTGGTTATCAGTTCCTCGTGCGATCCCACTTCGACGACGCGGGCCCCGTCGAGCACGACGATCAGGTCAGCCATGCGCACTGTGGAAAAGCGATGTGAGACGAGGATCGTGACCCGGCCGTTATCGGTCAGCGAGCCGTCGGCCGAGGCACCGTCCCCGGCCGCGCGATTCGTCCCGTGGGCTGCCGCCGCGTAGCGTTCAAAGAGCTCGTGCTCGCTTTCGGCGTCGAGGGCGGAGGTCGGTTCGTCGAGGACGAGCACCAGCGGGGCGTCGCGCATGAAGCCGCGGGCCAGCGCGAGCTTCTGCCACTGTCCGAAGGAGACTTCGACCCCCTCGGGCCACGTGGGGCCGAGCTGCGTTTGCAGGCCGGCTTTGAGCCCAGCCACAACGCCGTCGGCTCCCGCGCGGCGGACGGCCGTCGTGACGGCCGGTTCGTCGTCCATTCGCGGCACGTCGCCGACGCCCACCGACTGGCGGGCGCGAAACTCGAAACGGAAGAAATCCTGGAAGGCGCCGGCCAGCCGGGCGCGCCATTCGTCGGCTGGCAGCCGGGACAAATCGGCGTCGTCGATCAAGATCCGCCCGCTGCTCGGCTCGTAAAGCTTGCCAAGGAGTTTGACCAAGGTCGTTTTGCCGGCTCCGTTCTCCCCGACAATCGCCACAACAGACCGCGCCGGTAGCTCGAGATTCACGTCTTCGAGCACCAGCCGCTCGGTCCCCGGATAGGCGAACGACACGTGCTGGAAGCGGATGCCGCGCGTCAGCCGCTGGGGAACCGGCAGGTCGGCCGAGGCGACGATGGCGGCGGCGTAATCCTCGAGCCAGGCGAGACGCCGCGAGCCGTCCATCCAAATGCCGCGGAGGAAACCGATCTCCCCGACGGTCGCGCCGATATAAGCCGAGAGTCGCGATCCGGCCGCCAGCACCAACAGCACGTTGCCCGCCGACGCCTTGAGAGACATCGCCACGAAGACGACCGCGCCCACGTAGGCACCCCCGAAGATCGCCCAGGCGAGCGTCTGCCAGGCCGCCGTGCCCCAGCGAGCTTCGGAGACGGGGCCGTACCACTGCTCCCAGGCGCGGCGGCGTTCGGTCGCCAATCGCGGCCCGATGCCTGTGAGCCGAACTTCTTTGCCGGGCGTCGCCGTGGTCGCCAGGTTGAAGAGGTGTCGGGCAAGCCGGCTGAACGGGGCGCCGCGCTCCTGGGCCGTCCGTTCGACCGCCGGCCTCCACGCCGACGTCACAACCGTCGGCACGGCAAACAAAGCCAAGAGGCACAGAGCCGGGTGGATCGACATGAGCAAAGCGATGGTGACGGCCAGACGCAGGATCCAGCCGCACGTCGTGAAAAGCGACATGTACATGTGGTCGAGGACGAAGACCTGGTTTCGCAGCATCGACAGCCGGTCAAGATAGTCGGGCCGCTCCTGGTGCGCGATGGTCGCGACCGAGGCCTGCAGGCGGGCGACATGCGATTCGAGAGCGATCGTGACCTTGTCGCGAAAACCGCGTAGCACGCGGGTGCTCACCGTGCGGAGCAGCCAGGTGGCCGCGGCCGAGAGCCCGAGCAACACGGCGGCCGCGTACACCAGGGCGGATCGGCCTTCCAGCACGCCTTGGCCCAACATCTTGAGCCAAAGCGCCAACAGCGCGTCGGGCAGGGCGGCAAGCAGCGTCAGCACGAATGCGGCCAAGAGCAGGCCCGGCTCATGCTGATAGCCGAGCTTGCACAGCCGCCACATCGACGAGAGTGCCGGCGGCAGCTCGTCGGGGACCACGGGGCGCTTCGGCTTGGCGGCCGTCGCGCTAGGCGAGGACGTCATAGGTCTTCCCCTCTTCGTCCTCGGTGGCGGTAAAGCGCTGGGCCTGCAGGTCGAACATGGTGCGGTAGCGTCCGCCGAGCGCCATCAGCTCGTCGTGCGTGCCGAGCTCGACGACTTTGCCGTGCTCCAGGACGCAGATCCGGTCGGCGTGGCGGACGGTCGAAAAACGATGCGATATGAGGATCGTGATGCAATGCCGGCTGGCAGCCAAAACGCGGTCGAAGATTTCCGCCTCTCCGCGAACATCGAGCTGGGCGGTCGGTTCGTCGAGCAACACGACGCCCGCTCCGACCTCGACGGCACACAGCGCCCGGGCCAGTGCGATCCGCTGCCACTGCCCGCCCGAGAGCTCCGTTCCCCCTTCGTAGCCGCGGGCCAGAATCGTGTCGAGATTGGCGAGCTTCGCCGCACTGGCCGACTCGAGTGCGGATTGGATCGCACTGTCCGGCGCGCCTGCCGGGGCGACGTTGTCGCGCAGCGGCAGCTCGAAGCGGGTGAAGTCCTGGAAGACGGCCGTCAGTCGCTTTCGCCAGGAATCCAGGTCGAACTCGCGGATGTCGATGCCGTCGACCTCGATCGCCCCTTCCTGGGGGTCGTACAGCCGGCAGAGAAGCTTGGCGAGGGTCGTCTTGCCGGCGCCGTTTTGTCCGACGATGGCCAGCGAGGTGCCCGCGGGGATCGCGAGATCAAACCCCTCCAGAACCTTCGCGCCGCCCGGGTAAGCGAACGTCACGTTGCGAAAGTGGATCTCCCGCGCGGGCAGGCCGTCCGCGCGCCGCGTGCCCGAGGGAAGGCGGCCCGCCGGCTCCATCGCCGGTTCGAGCCGCAGCACTGCCGCCACGGGGGCAGCCGCTCCGTCGAGCGCCCAGTTGAGCCCACCGAAGGCGATCATCGACACGCCGATTGCGCTTTGGGCGAACATCACCAGCCGGCCGAGATCGAGGGTTCCGTGCACCGCGGACGAGGCCAAGGCCCAGAAGACGAGAATGTTGGCACCGAGCACCAGCAGCATGCTCCACAGCACGGGCCGCTCGCGCAACCGCGTCGCCTCGTACTGCAGTTGATAGAGCCTGGTACGCCGGTTGACGAAGCGGTCGATGGTCCACTCGGCGAGGCCGAACAGACGCAGTTCTTTGCTGGCGGGGGGATCGACGGCGAGGCGATACGCGTAGTCGGCGTCGCGCTGGGCGCTTCGCACCTCGCTGGTGTTGCGGTCGCGCCAGACGGCACTCTCGCGCAGCAGCCAGTGCGTCGCCAGCCACGCGCCGGCCAGGACGATCGGCGCCCACCACGCATAGGCGGCCAGCACGACGGCCGACGCCAGCCCGCCGATCATTTCGACCAGGCCGCCGGCGATGAAGTCCATCGAGATGAAAAGAGGCGGCCCGGTCATGCCGAGGTCGAAATCGCGCGCGACCGTCAGGTCGCTCGTCAGCTCGGGATCCTCCAGATGCCCCATCCCCGGCGGCCTGACGCACGCGTCGGTCAATCGATCGTAAAGCCAGGCGGCCGTGCGGTCCCCGAGGTTGGCTCCCACCGCCTGCTGGATTGGCGTCAGGACCTGAAGCAGGATAAAAATCACGCCGACAAGCGAGAGGCCGGCCAGCAGCGGCTCACCGTGTTCGACGGCCGCCACCAGCACGCCCATCGCGATGGCAAAGAGGGCCGGCAGCGCGCCGCGCAACACGACGATCAGCCACCAGAGCAAAGCCAGGGGCCGGTTCGCGCGCGGTAGCGCGGCGAAGAACTGCCACTCTTTGCGCGCACGCAGACGCTCGAACACGATTCGGATCCGGGCGGTTCAAGCCCTCCGTGGCTGGGAGATTGCTGCCAATTTCACGGTAACAGGCGGCCGGTGCGATTTGAACCCCCCGCGGAGGAGAAGCCCAGGCCCAGATGAGAAGTCCGAATGACGAACCACGAATGCCGAATGAAGCACGAAGCCCCGAAGCACGGATGAGAACAGCGTCCTTCGAGCTTAGGTCATTCGGTCATTCCTTCGTCATTCGGGCTTCGTCATTCGGATTTCCCGCTGGCGTCACACGCCGCAATAGCGGGAGACGCGTTCCAGCTCGTGTCGCAGCGTGCGGGCGCTGTCGGGGCGATCTTCGGGGCGTTTGGCCAGCATCCGCAGCACCAGGCCTTCGAGCTGCGAGGGGACCGCCAGGTGCACTTTGGTGGGTGGCTCGGGCGATCCGGTGACGATCCGGCGGATGACTTCGGCCGCCGTGCCTCCTACGAAGGGGGGATGACCCGTCAGCATGGCGTAAAGGGCCGCCCCCAGGCTGTAAATGTCGGCCCGCGGATCGAGGGGTTGCTCGCCCGAGAGCTGTTCGGGGCTGAGATAACGAAGGTCGCCGATCACTTCGCCCGAGCGGGTAATCCGCTCGTTGCCCGAGTCGTCGAGCGCCTTGGCGAGCATCAGGTCGCCCAGCTTCACGCAGCGGTCGGACTTGCGGATGAGGATGTTGCTGGGGCTGATGTTGCGGTGCAGGATGTTGAGCTCATGCGCGACTTCGAGCCCTTCAGCCACTCCCTTCGCGACGTGCAAGGCGTTGCGCCAGTCGAGCATGCCGGCTACGCCGATGCGGCGGATCATCTGCGAGACGCTTTCGCCGTCGACGAATTCGCTGGCGATGAAGCAGACGCCCTGCGTGCGGCCGGCTCCGTAAACGCGGACCAGGTTGTCATGCGCGAGCGAGATCGTCGTTCGCATCGCGCGCAGGAACCGCGCGCTCCCCTGTCGATCTTGAAAGAAATCGGGCCGAAAGACCTTGAGCGCAATGGGCCGGTTATACCGCGGGTCGCGCGCATGAAAGATGATGCCGCTGCGCGGCCGGGCGATCACCGAGTCGACGCGGTAGCGCAGGAACTTTTTGCCGACGAGGGCCGCGATGTCGAGCGGTTTGCGCGCCGGCGGCCGCCTCGGCTGGTCGATCGTCATTTCCGGATCGTCGGGACGCGGAGGTCGAGTTTCGGCGACTCCGTTTGGCCGTGCGTGTCTGCGGCCGGTCAGCGTCCGGAGGATGCGCTTGTGGACGGGGGCGATCGTGGTCACCAGCGGCGATTCCAGCTCCAGGCGCAGCTGGGTGTCGCCGATCGCCACACAGTCTCCGGGGAAGAGCTCGCGGCTTTCGGTCGCCACATTGTTGACGAGCGTACCCCAGCGGCTTCCCGCGTCTTCGAGATAGACGTGGCCATCGCTGAGCGTGATCCGCACGTGGACCCGCGAAACGCTGGGATCCGACAGCCTGAGGTTGCAGTCCTCCCCCCGGCCGACGAGCAGCACGACATGGTTGGTCAGCTCGCGCCGCTGGCCCGCGTTGGGACCGCTGATGATGTTGGCAAAGTAGTTCATGGCGGTTTGTTGTCTGAACCAAATCGGCTCAGACGGCTTCGTTTCGGAAAACAGGCCCTAGAAATAAGCCCGGTCGCTCGACGCCGAACGCGGGGTTTTCGGTAAATCTGGTCAGATTTTGAAAAATACCTTCTTACAGGCCACCGACCCGTGTCGGCGGGGCGCTCAAATCGATGAACTCGATGTCTTTGAAAGTCACTTCTCGCGGGGGGTTTTTCCCGTGGATCTGCCAGCCGATCAATCCCTCATCCGGCATGGACGGGAAGTCGGCGTCGACCGTGGTCAGGCCGTTGACTTTGATCTGCACGTGCTGGCCGATGCAGCGAATCTCGAAGTCGTTGAAGTCAGCGAGCTTGAAGACGCGGTCCACGATCGCGGCCGCCGGAGCGACTGAGGGTTCGCCCGTGGGCTCGGTGATGAGACTTCCGGTCGGATATTTGCGGTTCCGGTCCTGGACGCAAATCTCGCACTGAGGTCCGACCAGCCAAAATGTCTTCTCATCCCTCAATTTTGAGCGGAATTGCACGCCCGTGTTACCCACGCCGCCGGCCAGCCTGGCGCGAAACGTCAGCTCGAAGTCCTTGTATTCACGCGTACTGCAGAGAAATGTGTGCGCCTTGGGGCGGCCCACAGTGCTGCCGACGATCGCGCCGTCTTTCACACGCCAATAGCCGGATAGACCGCGCCAGCCGGTGAGATCTCTCGCGTTGAAGAACGACCTGTCGATGCCTCGATGCACTGGGACAGCGGCGGACGATTCGGTGACCCAATGACCGTTGTACAAGTGCCGCCACTCCTTGTCGCGCAAGCCATGGATGATCAGGACCTTGGAGTCCTCGAGGCGAATCCGGCAGCCCGGGGTGGGGTGGGCTTTATCTCGGCGGTACAGTGGATTCTGTTCGAGTCCTCTGAACAATTCGACGTACTGCGGCGTGCGCGTGACTTCTTCAAAGTGGTAGGTGTCGTTCGGATTCGTGGGCGACGTCTCGAGCCATTTGCCCGCGGCGATGTTCTCGAATCGATGCTCGCCGACCCAGACGCGCCGAGTGTCGAGCGCCGGCGGGGCCTCGACATTCGAGTTGGGCGCGGCGACCGGCCCCGGGTTCGGAATCTCGCAGACGACGCGAAAGCCGAGATCGGGAAAGCGATGGTCGGGAATATAGTGGAAGCGGGCGCTGGCGGCCGTGACCGTGGCGAACGAGCCTCCGCGGGCCGTGTGCTGCTGGCCGTTCGTCGGACCGCGGGGATCGTCGGTGGGAGAAGTTTGGTAGTAGTCGTTGTCATACCAGTCGGAGCACAACTCCGACACATTTCCCAGCATGTCATACAGACCGAAGGCGTTGGGCCGAAACGATCCGATCGGGCTGGTGTAGGCCCATTCGTCCGACGAATCGACTACGTTCCAGGCGGGAAAGACCGACCGGGCCTTCGCATCGGCCACGTTGGCGATCTCGGTCAGGTTCTCGCGGCGGTCTCCGTTGTAGTACCAGGTCGTCGTCCCCGCCCGGCAGGCATATTCCCACTCGGCCTCGGTCGGCA
>DASPSM010000528.1:0-3456 GCA_035623955.1 Planctomycetaceae bacterium | reverse complement strand
AGCCCCCTTCCATGTGCGGTTGCCTCTCCTCGGACCGACGAAAGTCCGCGATTTTGGTGCGGGTAATAGTGCGGAGCCATCGGCGAAACGACCCTTTGGCGCCGTCCTTTTGAAACGTCGGCAGGTAGGCCGCGACCTGGGCCAGCACACTTTGGGCGACGTCGCCGGCATCCGGGGAATCCAGCCCACCACTGATAGATTAGCCAGGAGTACCGCTCGGCGAGCTCCTGCCACGCTTCCTCTTGCCTCTGTTTCGCGCCATTCAAGAGATCGGACGCGGTCGAATTCGAATCGGCAAAGGTATTTCGTTTTGGCCCCGAAGCGGACATGTTCAAGTTCCTGGTGCCGCTCTAGATACGGCGACAACCATCGAAGGATCGCTCCTGCGATTCGTCCAGCCTACAGGCCCCCCAGGAGCCTTGCCACAGAAAAAATGTTCCCCAGCTCTGAAATGCGGAGACGTTCATTTATTGGGGAAGCTGTTGCCTATTGGGGAAGCTTGTTGCCGGAGCCTCGCCTTCCGGTGCGACGAGCGGCGTCTCTGCGTTAGTTGTCTGGGATGAAACCATGCACGCGTGAGGTTTAGTCATGCTCGTGAGTACCTGGCAGCAATACCTCACCCGCAGTTTCAAGCGAAATCGAAATCGCCGACGTCGAATCCGGTCGCGACCACTCCGCGTCGGCCCCGCGGTGCGGACCGACGTGCTGGAAGACCGGGTCATGTTGTCGGCCATCCTGGTCACCAACGGCACTGACTCTCACGTGGCAAATGAATTATCGCTTCGTGAGGCTGTTGCCGAGGCGAACGCCGATGCTGCCGCCGGCACTTCTGACACCATTGGTTTTGACCCGAGCCTATCTGGCGCGACGATCGTTCTGACACAGGGGGATTTGGAGCTCAGCGGGGCGGGTGGCGGTACGATCACCATCGATGCCAGCAACGTGAGCCAACCAGTCACCATCAGTGGCAATTCCGCAAGCCCCGTATTCCAGGTCGACAGCGGCGTCCAGGCGGTGTTTCAGAGTATCAACATCGAGGACGGGGTCGCGACGAACGGAAACGGCGGCGGCATCTTCAACTCCGGCACGCTCACCGTCAACAATGCCACGCTTTCCGGCAACTTGGCCCCTTCCGGCGGCGGCATTGAAAACCAAGGGACGTTGACGCTCATCGGCGACAACTTCGTCGCCAACGCTGCATTGAACTCGGGCGGTGCTCTCGACAACAATTCCGGCACCGCCGTGTTGAACAATGTGTTTTTTTCCGCCAACTCCGCACCGACCGGCGCCGACATCAACGACAACTCCGGGGTGATTACTCTTGAGGGTCAGAGCTGGACCAACACGGCTACGATCACAGCGACCAACAGTTCGACGCTTAACCTTTACGGAAACTGGACGAACACGGGAAGCATCGCCGTGGACGCCACGTCCACAATTGGCCTCGGCAGTCCGATTGCCGTCGACCCCACCTCCGCCGAGGCCGCAAACTACGTCTGGTCGAATTCGGGTACTGTTTCCATAGCCGACGGCGCGACAGTTTTTTTGGGCGGCGTGTTTACCACCGACGCGTTCAACAGCAACTTCGGTTCGTTCGGTGTTACAGCGGATCTCTCGCAGGACACGGTCTATTTGTCCGGCACGATGGACAATAGCGCGGCGGACAATCCCGTTAGTGGCGGCGTGCTGGCGCTCGGCAATTCAACCGGATCCCTGTATCTGGCTGGCGGTGAGATCTACGAGGGGGCCGTCACGACCGCTGGCGGTACCGAGTTCGCGGCGACTTCTCTCGGGGGGACACTCGACGCAGTCACATTAGACGGTACGCTCGACATGTCTGCAGGCTCCGCGAGCGTAACAATTCTCGGCGGGCTGACTCTGAACGCCGACCTGAGCGTCTCTGGACAAGATGCGGGTCTATCCTTTGACGACACGAACCCTCAATCCGTCGCTGGCAACGGCACGATCTACCTAACGGGCCCGTCTGTCTTGCTGGACAATCAGAGCAGCCAAACTCTGACATTCGACCCCACAATCGGCATCGCCGTCGCGAGCCAAGGATCTTCGGAAGCAGCCTCCATTTCCGGGAATTGGCTCAACGAGGGGGTCATCGCACTGACCGGCGGTGCCCTCAACTTGTACGGCAACTGGACCAATGAGGGTACGATCTCTGTGGATGCAACATCGGCGATTGGGCTCGGCAGCGTCATCGCCGTCGATCCTACGTCGGCTGCTGCTGCGGATTACACCTGGACCAACACAGGCACGATCGCCATTTCCGACGGCGCCACGGTCTACCTCGGTGGCGTATTTACCACGAATGCGTTCAATGCCAACCTCGGGGCTCTCGGCGTCTCCGCCGATCTGTCGCAGGACACGGTCTATTTGTCCGGCACGATGAACAACAGTGCCGCGGACAACCCGAGTAGTGGTGGCGTATTGGCTCTGAGTGCCTCGACCGGGCCCTTGTACCTGGCCGGCGGCGAAATCTACCAAGGCAGTATCACCTCCAGCGGCGATGAGCTGATCGCGACCAGTTCGGGAGGGACCTTAGACGGCGTGACGCTGGACAGCGCGCTCGACATGACACAGTTCGCAGGCGTCACTGTCACGGTCGTCGACGGCATGACCTTGAACGGTACTATCGAGCTCGGTGGTACCTCGGGCAGCAGCAATACCGCAAACCTGTACTTTGGAAACGTCGACGACAACACTCGCCAGACGATCGGCGGGACAGGGACGATTCAGTTCGGACAAAACAACTCGGCCGACGACCTCGAAAACAACAGCAACAGCGCCCTCACTTTCGGCCCTGACCTCACGATCCAGGGTGGGCTAAACAGCAACATCTTGGGAAACGGCCCGATCGACGTCCTGGGATCGATCGACGACACACTCGGCGGCGGCCAGCTGATCATTAGTGCCCCCGACTGGACGAACCAGGGAGCGATCACGGTTAACGACGGTGCCGGCCTCACTCTGGAGGGCGAGGCGTGGGTGAACAACGGCACGATCGTTGCGACGGGGGCCACGCTGATTCTCAATGGCAACTGGACCAACACGGGAAGCATCTCAGTCGACTCCGCGTCCACACTTGGTCTTGGCAGCGCAATTGGCGTCGATCCCACTTCCGCAGCTGCCGCTGATTACGGCTGGACCAACTCTGGCACGTTTTCCATCGCCAACGGCGCCACGGTCTACTTGGGCGGGGTCTTCACGAGCGATGAGTTCAACAGCAGCTTCGCCACGGTCGGCGTCTCGGTGGATCTGTCGCAGGACACGGTCTTTTTGTCCGGGACGATGGACAACAGCGCCGCGGACAATCCAGTCGGCAGTGGGGTGCTGGCGCTGACGAGTTCAAGCGGTCCCTTATATCTCGCCGGCGGTGAAATCTATCAAGGCACCATCACCAGCAGCGGCAGCGATGATCTGATTGCGACGGGCTCCGGGGTCACG
>DASPSM010000712.1:0-2174 GCA_035623955.1 Planctomycetaceae bacterium | reverse complement strand
ATCGCGCCGGTTACTTTTCGTGGCGCGTGTTTCTGCCACTCGCTGTTGGGTCCGCGCCCTTCGCGTATCTCGGTGGATTGCTGACGCTGCCCGACGCGATCTACCGACAGGTTGTCGGTGCGTTCCTTTTGTTTGTCGCGTATCGCGTGCTTCTGCCGCCAAAAGAGCGCGCGCCGAGACCTCGGCAGTCTGTCAAATTCCCGTTTGCCATTGTGGGAGGCGCTGCCGTCGGACTACTCGCCGGCCTGACCGGCATCGGAGGCGGGATTTTTCTGGCACCCATCCTGGTTTGGATGGGTCGCGCGGACATGCGCGAATCGGCCGGAATATCCTCCGCATTCATCCTGGTCAATTCGCTCGCCGCGATCATCGGCTGCGTATCGCGGCCGACGCACGTGCCAAACGGACTTGCCTTGTGGGCCGTCGCCGCCATCGCCGGCGGAATGCTGGGATCCGAATTGGGCCTGAAGCACTTGGGCGAAGCCGCGCTCAGGCGACTGCTCGCTCTGATGCTCGTGATTACCGGAGTCAGGCTGCTGGCGAAGAGCGGGCGCGTTTGAAACGTTTCAAACTGTTCCAGCGGCGCAGACCTCTCGTAACTCTTCGAGTTGTGTTGCCCGCATTAACCCGACATGTAAGCGACGGCAAGCGCGCAATGATGTAGCACCGCGATGACACGATCGTGGCGCGCGGGTTGGTTGCTGCAACGTCCTTTAGCCGTTGTGCGCCGATTTTCGCGGATTAGAATCACGGCTGCTTCGGCTCCATGGATGAAAACCTGCGCCTCTTTGCCGAAGTATTCCGCAGGCATCCGGCAGCCGTGCCCATTCCGGGAGAGCGACCCATGCAGGACCGTGATCGACAACGGCGCAAAAGCGGCGGATTCAACCGCCGCGATTTCCTCAAAGGGTCCGGAGTGGCCATGGCGGCGACGGCCATGGCGACCGCGGGAATCGAAGAGCAGGCCGTAGCCGACGTCAAACCGAACGTCGTCCCCGCGAAGCCGGTCGAGGTTGTGCTCAACGTCAATGGCAAAGACCAAAAAGTGACGATCGAGCCGCGGACTTCGCTGTTGCATTGCCTGCGCGACGATTTGAATCTCACGGGGGCCAAGGACGTTGAAGACGGCAGCGCCATCGGAGCCGACACGGTGCTCGTCGACGGCAAGGCCGTTCACTCGGGCAGCGTGCTGGCGGTGAGCTGCGTCGGTCAGAAGATCGAGACGGTCGAGTCGCTGCGAAACGGCGACCACGTCGACGAGGTGATCGCCGGCTTCGTCAAGCATGACGGTCTGCAGTGCGGCTACTGCACGCCCGGCTTCGTGATGGCGACGCGGGCCGCCCTCAACAAGAAACCCGACGCCTCGGTCGAAGAGCTAAAGCACATGCTGGGCGGCAACATCTGCCGTTGCGGCACGTATCAGGGCATCCTGCACTGTGCGATCGAGATCGCCAAGTCGGGCGCGGTGGCGACGAAGGGGAGCAACTGACATGAGCGACACCGCAACGACGCGCAAAGTCGGCTGGAAACCGCGCGGCGAGAACACGATCCTCGGCACGCGGGTTCCGCGCATCGA
Source organism: Planctomycetaceae bacterium (assembly GCA_035623955.1). GTDB lineage: Bacteria > Planctomycetota > Planctomycetia > Planctomycetales > Planctomycetaceae > DASPSM01. The sequence goes on along the minus strand of DASPSM010000712.1, from coordinate 598 downwards.
CGGCGTCGAAAAAGCCAGCGGCGCGGCCAAGTACGCGGCCGATATCAACACGCCCGGCACTCTCTACGTCCGCCTGCTGACGAGCGATCGGCCGCACGCCAAGATCAAGAAGCTCGACGTCAAGAAGGCCGAAAAAGTCCCCGGCGTCAAGATGGTGCACATCATCAAAGACGTCGATTCGGAAGTGCATTGGGACGGCGATATGATCGCGGCTGTCGCTGCCGAGCGGATCGAACAGGCGATGGAAGGCGTGAAGGCGATCGAGATCGAGTACGAGACGCTCGACACGTACGTCGACGATCGCGATGTCACAGCCGCCGAAAAGGCCAAACGCACGAAGTCGTTGGGCAAGCGCGAAACCAACGAATTCGAGTCGGCTCTCACACGGGCCGCTCATACGCACACGGGCTTTTACGGCATCCCCGTTATTTCGCACATGTGCATGGAGCCGCACGGCTCGCACTGCGAATGGAAAGACAAAGAGAACCTGCTGGCCCACGTCTCAACGCAGTGGACTTCCGGCATTCCTGGGCAGCTCGCTTCGGCCGCGGGGGTCGACGCGGCCAATGTCACTGCGATCTGTAACTACACCGGGGGC
>DASPSM010000699.1:0-9240 GCA_035623955.1 Planctomycetaceae bacterium | reverse complement strand
AAACAGGGAGTGATCAGCAGCGATCAGCTCTCCGAGGCCGAAGACATGGCCTCGAATATGGGCATCGGCGTCGGCGACGCACTCGTGCGGCTCGGATATGTTTCGGGTGCCATCGTCGGCAAGGCTCAGGCGGATGCCTATGGCTACGAATTCATCAGCCTGGATGGTCGGGAAATCTCCCCCCAGGTGATCGAACTCGTGCCGGAATCGGTGGCCCGCGAGAACATGGTGATTCCGCTATCTCTTGAAGAGGACTCCCTGCTGGTGGCGGTCAGCGATCCGATGGCGGTCGAAGTGCTCGACAAGCTGCGATTCATTTTGAATCGCGACATCAAGGTCGCCATTTCTCCGGTCGATTCGATCCAAACGGCGATCAACCGTCACTACGGCCAGAGCGAAACCGAGTCGGTCGACTCGATGCTGCAGGAGTTCACCGAAACGGCCATCGACTTCACGGAAACCGAAGCCGCGGAAGCGATGGTTGCGGAAGACGACGAAAGCGCGCCGGTCATTAAGCTCGTGAATCTCGTCATGAGCGAAGCCGTGAACATGCGCTCGAGCGACATTCACATCGAGCCGTTCGAGGACCGAGTGCGCATCCGTTATCGGATTGACGGCGAGCTGATCGAACGCGACAGCCCGCCCCGGCGGCTTTTGGGCGCCATCGTCTCGCGTATCAAGATCATGGCTCGGATGGACATTGCCGAGAAGCGGCGGCCCCAGGACGGCCGGATCAAGGCCCGGATTGCCGGTCGCGAGTTCGACATGCGGGTCAGCATCTTGCCGACGCATCACGGCCAGGCGATCGTCCTGCGAATTCTAGACAGAGAGAACATCCGTATCGGTATCCGGAACCTGGGCTTCAGCGAGGATAAATACCGGACTTTCCAGAACATCATCCGCCGCCCGAACGGCATCTTTCTGGTCACCGGTCCGACGGGAAGCGGGAAGACTACAACCCTGTACAGCGCGCTCGGCGAGCTGAACCGACCTGATCGGAAGATCATCACCGCCGAAGATCCGGTTGAGTACTACCTGCCCGGCATCAACCAAGTCGAAGTGCGGTCGTCAATTGGCCTGACGTTTGACAAGATCATCCGCGCGATGCTGCGCCAGGCGCCCAATGTCATTCTGGTCGGCGAGATCCGGGACGCGGAGACGGCCGACATGGCGATCCAGGCATCATTAACAGGACACTTGGTTTTTAGTACGCTCCATACGAACGATGCGCCCGGTTCTATTACACGTCTGATCGATATGGGAGTGCAGCCATTCCTGGTCGCATCCAGCGTCATGGCCGTGATGGCACAACGACTAGTCCGCGTAGTTTGCCCAAAGTGTAAGGAGCCTTACCGGCCCGACCAATCGGAGCTTGATCACTTCGAGGTGACCCCCGACCAGGCAGCCAGCGCGACGTTCGTGCGCGGAAAGGGCTGTAATCATTGCCAACACACGGGTTTCCGCGGCAGGATCGCCGTTTTCGAGCTGATGACCATGAATCCGACGCTACGAGAAATGACATTTCGCAGCGAGCCGACCCAAAATATCCGCCGGCAAGCCCGCCTGTTTGGAATGAAGACACTGGTTGAGGATGCTAAAGACAAAGCTCTGCAAGGGGTTACATCTCTCACCGAGGTGTACCGCTTAGAGAAATTCAACGAAGGCTAGTCCCAAGTGGGGATGGCGCGGGCCGAGTCGGCCGATTTAGAGTTTCTACCTAGAAGGTGCCTGTCCGAAAGTAGCGTTTCGCAACACACGAGCCAATAATGACCCGCGTCGTGAAACGGTGAGAACTGAATGCCCGCAATTCAAATCGACAAACTGCTCGAAACGGTGGTCAAGGAGGGAGCCAGCGATTTACACATCACGACAGGGCAACCCCCCGTTGTGCGCAAGCACGGCCGCCTGGTTCGTCTCGAGACGAAGACCCTCGGCCCCGAAGACACGACTGCTCTGATGAAGAGCATCACCCCCGAACGCAACCAGCAGGAATTGCAGGAGGTTGGGGGGACTGACTTCGGCTTCGCTTACGGTGAGAAGGCTCGTTTTCGCGTGGCGGTTTTCAAACAGCGCGGCCACATCGCGATGGTCCTGCGGCAGATCCCACGCGAGTTCCTGACGTTCGAGCAGTTGGGTCTGCCGATGGCGGTCAAGGATGTGATCACGCGACCGCGCGGCCTTTTTCTCGTAACGGGCCCCACCGGTAGCGGGAAGACGACCAGCCTCGCCAGCATGGTCAATTGGATGAATCACAACTTTGACCACCACATCATCACAATCGAGGACCCGATCGAGTATTACCACACGCACAAAAAATCGATGATCAACCAGCGAGAAGTGGGGGTCGACGTCCCGAGTTTTCCGGAGGCGCTGCGCCGCTCGCTGCGGATGGATCCCGACGTCGTCCTGGTCGGGGAAATGCGCGACCTGGACACAATTTCGGCCGCGATTACCGCTGCCGAAACCGGACATATAGTATTCGGCACGCTGCACACGACGGGTGCGCAGGGCACGGTCGACCGGATCATCGACGTCTTTCCGACGGAGCAACAAGAACAGATCCGGACGCAGCTCTCGACGTCGATCATCGGCATCTTGAGCCAGGCGCTCTTGCCCCGAAAGCCGAAAGGGCTCGTGGCGGCCTTTGAGCTGCTGGTGGTGACGCCGGCGATCTCCAACCTGATTCGGGAGAACAAGACCTACCGCATCAACTCGTCGATCCAGACGGGGCGGAAATACGGAATGCAGCTTCTCGACGATGGGCTATTCAACCTCTGGAAGAACGGCCTCGTCGAGGAGGCAGACATCATGATGAAATCGAACCATCCAGGCGAGCTCAAGGCGAAGCTGGAGCGCGCCAAGCGTGGCCTGTTTGACGAAGAGCCGGAAGAAGACGAAGAGGTCGAAGAAGACGAAGAATAAACGGTCCAGATCCTTTCCCGCAGATTCGTTGCGGTGACCCCCGACGCCGGGTGCGAGACGTATGGCACAAAGACGCCTGGGACAAATCCTGGTCGACCTCGGCTACCTCACCGAGGACCAGCTTTGGGACGTCCTGGAAGAGCAGAAACAAAGTCCCGGTGAAATCATCGGGCAGGTGGCGATCCGCATGGGGCTCGTCACCGAAGCACAGGTGACCGAAGCCCTGGCTGAGCAGTGGGGGATGCCGGTCGTCAATCTGGCGGAAACGAATATCCCGCCCAACGTGCTGGAGATCGTGCCGCAGACGATGGCTGATATTTACAAGATCATGCCCGTCTCGCTCAAGAATAACGTGCTCACCGTCGCGATGGCCGATCCCCAGAATGTCGCGGCGCTCGACGATCTGCGCAACTTTTTGGGTTACGATGTCAGGGGCGCGGTCTCGAATCTCGCCGACGTGGAGCAGGCGATCTCGCGGCATTACGCCGACAAGGAAGACAGCATCGAAGACGTCATCGACCAGCTCAAGGAAGCCGGTCTCGACAAGGGGGGCGAAGAAGAGGCTACGTTTGACCTGGCCTCCGACGAGGAAATCGCCTCCGCGGCGCCCGTCCGCAAGCTGCTCAACATGGTGCTGCTCTTGGCAATCAAGGATCAGGCCAGCGACGTCCACTTCGAGCCGTTCGAGGACGAGTTCAAGATTCGCGTCCGTGCTGACGGTATCCTTTACGAAATGGTTCCGCCGCCGCGACACCTGGCCAATGCGATCACCACGCGTATCAAGGTGATGGCCGAGCTCGACATTGCCGAGCGCCGGCTCCCCCAGGACGGCCGGATCGAACTGAACGTCGGCGGCAACCCCGTCGACCTGCGCGTGAGCGTGCTCCCCACCATGTTCGGCGAGTCGGTGGTCATGCGAGTGCTCGACCGCACGGTGGTGCAGCTCGACTTGCAGAAGATTGGAATGGATGCCACGATTCTCAGGCGGTTCCGCCAGATCATCCGCAACCCCAACGGCATCGTGCTGGTCACCGGTCCGACCGGAAGCGGCAAGACCACGACGCTGTATTCTGCGCTCAACGAGCTCAACGAAGTCTCGACCAAGGTCATCACCACCGAGGACCCGATCGAATACGAAATCGACGGACTGATCCAGGTCCCCGTCAATCCCGACATCGAGGTGACGTTCGCCAACGTGCTTCGCGCGATTTTGCGTCACGATCCGGACGTGATCCTCGTGGGAGAGATCCGCGATTACGAAACGGCCGAAATCGCCATTCAAAGCGCGCTGACGGGGCACCTGGTCTTCAGCACGCTGCACACCAACGACGCGCCGACGGCCATTACGCGTCTACGCGACATGGGCGTGCAGCCCTTCTTGATCACGGCCACGCTCGAGGCCATCCTGGCCCAGCGATTGGTGCGCAAGATCTGCACCGAGTGCCGCACCGAATTCGAGCCCAGCGACGAATTGTTGATGGAGCTTCAACTGCCGATCGACCAGGCCCGCCAGTACAACTTTTATTACGGCAAGGGCTGTTCGCGGTGCAACAACTCGGGGTATAAGGGTCGCACGGGCATTTATGAGCTCTTGGAAATCAACGACGACGTTCGCGACATGATCACGTCGGATGCATCGGTCGACGACATTCGCAATTTCGCCCGCACGCAGGGAATGACGACACTGCGTGAATCGGGCCTGAAACTGATCTTTGATGGAGTGACGACGATCGACGAAGTGGTGCGCGAAACCGTCATGGAGGACGTCGAGTAATCTTTGGCGCCCGGCGGCGTCAGCCGCTGGCGACACACAACGCGGACGGACGGCGAACACGACTCAAGTGCGGCAAGGTGGAGAACGGGCATGCCAACCTATCAGTACGAGGCAATGGACAACACCGGCCTTGAAATCAAGGAGACGATCGACGCCAATTCGGAGGCGGAAGCCCAACAAAAGATCAAAGAGAAAGGCTTCTTCGTCACCAAGATCCAGGAAAAAGGCCGCTCCACCAAGGCCAAGGGAAAGACCAGCGCCGACCAGAAGAAGAAGGCCGCCAAGAAAAAGACGACCTTCGCGATCGGCGGCGTGCGTCCCAAGCAGCTGTGCACGTTCACTCGCCAGCTTTCCACCCTGCAGGACGCCGGCCTGCCGATTCTCCGCAGCCTGCGGATTCTCGAGGGGCAGGCAAAGCCCGGCCCGCTCAAGAACTCGCTCATCGGCGTGATTGAGGACATCGAGTCGGGAAGCACGCTCTCAGAGGCGATGGCCAAGCAACCCAAGGCCTTCGACAACCTCTACGTCAACATGGTCAAGGCCGGAGAGGCGGGCGGTGCGCTTGAAATCATTCTGCAGCGCTTGGCCGAGTTCAAAGAACGCTCTCAAAGCCTGAAGCGCAAAGTGCAGGGAGCCATGATTTACCCGATCGCGGTCATCACCGTCGCGACCGCTATCGTCGGCTTCATCATGTACTGGATCATTCCGAAGTTCAAAAAGATCTTCCAGGACTTCGGCATCGAGCTGCCTTCCATCACTTTGTGGCTGATTTGGATTTCGGACATGGTGGTGGAATACTGGTATCTGATCCCGCTGATTCCGGTAGCCTTCTGGCTGTTATTGAAGATCATTCGCAAGAACAAGTTCGGCGAGTACATCACCGACAAGATCCTGCTCAAGATCCCCATCATCGGGAAGATTGTCGAGAAATCGGTGGTCGCCCGCACGGCCCGAACCTTGGGCACTCTCATCTCCTCCGGCGTGCCCATCTTGGAGGCGTTGATCATCGCGCGGGATACGGCCGGCAACGCCGTGTTTCGCCGGGCGTTCGACAATATCTACGCGGCAATCCGCGAGGGGGAATCGATGGCGGTGCCCCTCAAGGAGTCCCGCGTGACTGACGATCTGGTGGTCAACATGGTCGACGTCGGCGAAGAAACCGGCGCGCTGGATACCATGCTCTACAAGATCGCCGACGTCTACGACGAGGAAGTTTCCGTTCTCGTCGAGGGATTGATCAACTTGCTCGAACCGATGATGGTCGTCGTCCTCGGCCTCATCGTCGGCTTCATCGTCATCGCCTTGTTCATGCCGCTGATTAAGCTCTTGAACAGCCTGGCCTGACGCGCAAAAGCCAAGTCCTAGCCTGCGTCCAAAGTCCGAAAAAACGAACGTTCACGGCTCGTCCCAGCGTTCCGGGTTCAGATTGTTTCCCGAGGTCGGCGGACACACCAGGAGAATCGGCTCCGAACCGCACGCCAGCCTTCGGACATTGGCCCTGAAAGCTCGGACTCCAAGGAGTCAGCCGCCCATGCAAAGCTCTGCCTCGGGGCGCTCCGCTCGCCCCCACCGCGCTCCGGCCGTTCGGTCTGGTTTCACGCTGCTGGAGCTGTTGATTGCGATCGCCATCATCGGAATTCTCGCCAGCTTGGTCTTGACCGTCGCCGGCTCGGCCAGAAAGCAAGCGACCAATACACAAGTGTCGGTCGACATTCAGGACCTCGCCAAGGGGATCGCGTCGTTCAAACAGAAGTTCGGCGTCGAGCCGCCGAGCCACGTCACGCTCTATGAGCAGGCGTCTGGCTGGAGCGGTGATCCTCGCTCGATGGGCATCATTCGTCAGATCTGGCCGCAGTTCGATTTCACTTATACGGCAGAGGGAGGCTCGATCGACATCAATGGTGACGGGGTTTACAAGGGTGACGGCTTCACCAATCCGTCAGTCGGTGCGATCTACCTCAGCGGCTCCGAGTGCCTCGTCTTCTTCCTGGGCGGCGTTCCATCGACATTGACTCCCCTCGCTCCCGGAGGGGCACCGGCCGGTTTTTCGGCAAATCCTTCCGATCCCTTCGGCATTCAACTTTCCGCGGGAACCAGGACTGTCGTAGGCACGAACCGCGATCGGTACACGGAGTTTGACGCCGGCCGGCTGGTCCTGCTCAAGCCCCCTATCACGCCGGCGGGGCAGCCCCATACGATGAATGCCTACTTGGACACGCTGCCGGGACAGTTGATGCCCTACTTGTACCTGAGCAGCTACGAGGGACAGGGATACGATGTGGCCCACGAACTGCCGGCGGGACCGGCGGGCAACCAGACGTTTGTCGACGTCTACCGGCAGGGCCCCAGCGGGTTCACCTCGCCCTCTCCCTCGCCGGCCTGGAATCCGAATTCCTATCAGATTATTTCGCCGGGATACGACCAGCAATATGGAGTGGGCGGCGAATACGAGCAGGGCGATCCCAAGGGCCTGTTGACCGGACCGCGCTCGACGGAGCGCGATAACATCGCGAATTTTTCCTCGGGGCCTCTGGCGCCCTAGTATTGGCGTGCATCGCGGGCCGGTTAGTCAGTCCAAAGTCGAGTGGACCCGCCCAACAGCGGCGTGCTCCGCTTCGCAAATCCGCCGAAAGGCGTGGGCCAAAAGCCGAATGTTCACCCGGTCAGAGGGCGATCGTGCATCCGCAACGGCTCCTTGACCGACGCTAAGAACGCTTGAACCCCGGACTCATTTTGGATCGAGCAGCGATGAGCCGTCCAACTACCTCCACGCGGCCCAACACGCGGGGTCAGACGCGCAGGCGGGCCGGGTTTTCGATGATCGAAATGCTGGTCGTGATCGGGCTGATCGTCTTTCTGACGGCCGCACTCGTGGCCATCATCCCGCGCGTCGGCAACGCCGCGAAGGTGGCAGCCACGAAGGCGACCATCAAGAAAGTCGACGAGCTCCTAAACGACCGTGTCAACGGCTTCCGTCGGTGGATCCAAAAGCAGGACACTCTCGCCGGCGGCAACGCTCCTTCGTATGTGACGAATTCGCCCTATGCGCAGCTCTATCAGACAAGTCCGCTGCAGGCCAAAGCGCTCGCAGTCAAGTATGCATTCAAGCTCTACTTCCCGCAGCAGTTTTCGGAGTTTCAGACACCAGTCAGTCCGCCGCCCGGGCATACGCAAAGGACCGAAAGCTCGGAGAGCCTCTACCTGTTCCTGACGACGGGCCCGCTGTTTGACACGGAGCCGCCAAGCGCGGCCGACCTCAAAGCGATCGAAACAGCTGATACCGATGGCGATGGCCTGTTGGAAATCGTCGATGGGTGGGGGAACCCATTGCGCTATTACCGCTAGCCGACGCGACTGGTGCGACCCAAAGGCTATCCGGCGACTCCGCCTCCTATAGCAGCGTCAGGGTTCGAGGAGGTTCCGTTATCTCCGGCGACCATCCTGGTGGGAGGTGCGGCGCCGCGAAACCAGTTGGCGACGTGGACCCAGAATTCTCCTTACGTTGTGGGCACGACGATCCTTCCGGCGACGCCCCAACAAACCAACCCATTCCCGTTGATTTACCGTTGCGTAGCCAGCACCGGATCGTCGGGTGGGACCGAGCCAACCTGGCCCACAACGGCGAATACTACGATTGCGGATGGTAATGTCACCTGGCAGGCCCTGGTCGATCCGCTCTCCGTCGACCCGGATGATCCTCTTGGCGTTGCGACCCTGTACATCAGCGAGACTTCGACCTCAATTCCGGGTGCTTCGGCGCCACCTCTTTGGCCATTTACTCCGAACACCTGGTACACGCCACTGATCGTCGCATCGGCAAATGACACTGATACGCTCGGCCTGTTCGAGCCCTACGACACGGCAGATCTCGGCAATCTGGCGGCACCCAGACCGGCGCCGACTCCTGATCCAACGGGTTACTGGAGCGATGCCTTGTCCCACAACCTTTCGAACCACTTGGCGAATCCTTGAGCTGAGAGCCGACTGCAATGTTGTGTGCACCCAGAGTTCGCTCACGAATGGTTTTCGCACGGCTGCCGGCGGGCCGAGGCCGTCGTCCCTCGTTCACGCTGCTGGAATTATTGATTTCGCTGGGCATCATGCTGATCCTGGCGACGCTGACGATGCGGCTGCTCAATTCCACGCTGAATTCCGACCGCATCCGCAATGGCGCGCGAGAGCTGCAGTCGTTTCTGGCCGGCGCGCGCGATCGCGCGATCTACGCCGGGCAGCCGCGAGGTGTCCGGCTGATTCAGGATCCCCTCGACCGATCGACTGTCCACAGTTTCGTCTACATCGGCGCACCTTCAACGTTTACCGATGGACAGCCGATAACGATCACCCCTGGGCCTCCGTCGACAATCACTACGCCGCCAGCCGTCTGGCAAAGCCTTGTAAGCCGCGGATTGCTCGTTGACGGCGCGACGATCAATCTCGGCGGCACGTTTTACACGATGGCCCGCAGCCCATCGCTCAGCCAATTGCCGGGGGGCCCAGCTCCAGGAACTTGGACACTCACGAAACCCTATCCCACCGGCGGCGTA
>DASPSM010000525.1:0-7911 GCA_035623955.1 Planctomycetaceae bacterium | reverse complement strand
CATCGCCTCAGGCCCCGGCAGCCCACGCTTACAACAGGTCGAAGAGCCGCAAAAGGCAGAAGGCGGATCGGATCGCCGTCAGGGAATCGTCCAGATCGGACGGGTCGGGCTGCCCGTCGGAACGCGTCTCTAAGATGACCGCTAACGATTCGTGCGGATTTGGCGGAGGAGGGGTCAGGTCTTCCGCCGGCGGGTTGAGATCGAAGCGCGTATACGTCTCGAGCCAATCCGAGTAGTCGCAGACTCTTCGCCAGCTCACGGGCCGCAGGCTCCGACTATCGAGAACAATCTCGTGGCGGTCCCATTCGGCCCCGTTGAAGCCGGGGATCGCCACTCGATCCTCAGACAGCTGGTCGCGGATGAAATTCGCGATGGCCTGGCGATTCGGATCACTTTCCCGTTTGCCGGCTGTTGGGGGAGACTTCGCGTTCCGAGGCGTTAGAACGATGGCGATGGTGCTTGGCGTCGACGCGCCTTTTTCGATCCGATAGTGCGAGCGCACCTCTTCCCAGCCGGTCGCATCGCTGAGCCCGGGGGGAACGAGAGCGCCGATCACGACCGCGGGCTCGCACCGTTTGACATAGTCTGGATCGCTCTCGACCACATACTTCTTCCTGTCCAGCTTGTCGAAGAAGGTGACCGATCGGTCGCGATAAAGTTGCCGCGTGTTTGGGAGAGCCTGCGATCGCAGAGGATACGGCCGTCCCAGCCGAGTCCGAGCGCGGCTCGATTGTCCGGCCAGCGGAACGAACCAGGACTCGCTCAGGTAACCGATGGATTTCTCGACATAGAGCGCATGACGACTGAGAGTCTCGGTCTCGAGCAGATGTTCGACGTCGCTCCAATCGCACTCGATCTTCAGTCTCGGCGCGGCGACGACTGCCTGCCGTGCCTTTTGCAGGATGCTCTCGGCAACCGGATCATTGGGAGGCTGGGATGGTGCGACGTCGCCAGCCAATGTCACTGGCGTCATGCTGGAGAACGCTGCGAGAATGAACGCGACGATGACCCGCATGGCTCACCTCATCGCAAGCGAACCGGCGGTCGGCCCCGCCGTCGTGCACTGACAGCTACGCTACCTTGCTCGTCGCGAAGCGTTTGCCGCGGCTGAAGCGGCGGTCGAAGCCCTGGTCGTGTTGCGCGCGGAGCCGTCCGAGGCCCTCGGCGAGCATGGGAAGCCCGATGCCCAACGCCTTGCGGATCGACCGTGTGTGCAACGACGCTTCGCCCTGGGCGAATCCGGTCCGGACGCTCTCGGTCGGCGCGAGCCATTTTGGCTGTGGCGGATTGAGATCGAAGACCCGCGCCAGGGCGCAGGCGAATCGGTGCGGATTGGTCCGCTCCGCCCCCGCGATGTGATGCAAGCCCGTCAAGCCGGCGCTCCAGGCCGCGTTCAGCACGTCGGCCAGATCGGTCGCCAGAATCGGCGTGGCGTGGGCCACGCAATCGAAAACCGGCGGCTGATCGGCTTCGAGCGCCGCCAGCATTTCGTCGATCCAGCCTCCGTCGAGCTGGGGACTCCAGCCATAAGGATGCGTGCGGACAACGAGCGAATTCGCCGAGTCTTTGAGGGCGGCATCCTCGAGCGCCCGCAAGACCTTGGCCTGGCCCGCCGGGCAGAACGAGTCACACGTCTCGGTGTGGAACATCCACGGTCCGGTGAAGACTGCGTCCGACGAGAGCAGTGTCAGATGCTTGCCCGCCGCTCGGGCCGCATCGATCCAGGCCCGCGTGCCGTCGGCTGCAAAACAGATGTTCGAGGCGCTCGGGCCGTGCCAGGAGGAATCGCCGGCAATGTGGCAGAGAATGAGGCGGTCGGGGCGATGCAGGGCGATGGCCTGGCGAGCGGAGTGGGCATCGCAGTTGGGGGCGGCGGCCGTCTCGCAGCCCTCGATGGTGACCTCTTCGCCGGTGCTCAGCCCCGTCACGTGGAATTTGTCGGCCAGATGAGCCGCGAGATTCGCGCCGACGACCGTGTCGATTCCGACGATGAGAAGTCGTTCCACGCTCATGCCTCCCTGCAGCGGTGATGCGTTCTGCGTCGGAGGCCAGGCGGTTCCACCGCAGGCGCTCCAACCCCAATCGAATGCGCGGCCCCAATCAAAAGCGCGGCGGAGTATAGCGGCGGCCGACTTTTCCGGCCAAGGGCAGTTGACGCTTCTGACACGTTGGCCCTGACAGGGGCCCATTGCCGGCCCGCCTGCGCCAACCCGCTCGAAGAATTCTCGCGCAAAGTTCCAAAGGCGTAGAAACGCGGTCTGGATCGAAAAATCACGGCCGGGGACAATAAAGGTAGAGTCGCGCGGCCGTTAGACCATCGCGGTGCCCTCGGAGTGCCCTCCACCCGTCCCATTCGGAGCTCGGTCGCCAGACCGACCCGGAGCGAGGGCAATAAGGAGGCGATGACTTTTCCACCAGTGAGGAAAAGAACCCCGGCCGGGAACGAAAAAGAACCCCTGCTGGTGGTGGGGATCCATTTTCACGATAGGAAGAAATAGATCCCGGCAGCGCCCGCCGGATGGGGCGTGGACATGGACGACGGTACGGCCGGGCCCGTATTTAGACCGGCGACATGGGTTACAGGTGTTCGGAGACATAGGTAACAGTTCCCACCACGGCCGTCATGCCTCCCGCAGATCAATCTCGCCACGCACGCTGCTTGGCCCGCGGAAGCGGGCGGATTTCGGAAAATCTCTGGCCGCTCGCGGAGATTCAATTCGCTCTCGCCGCCTGTTTGCCGGCGCTAAAGCCATGCGGCTGTAAGCTCTGCATCTTTTCGGAAGGGGTCCGAGTCGTTTCGCCAAAATCGTGTTGACGCTTCGGCAGAAAATGCCTATCGTTCGCCCGCCTTTCGGCAAGTCGATCGATTTTCTTGAGCCCATCCCGTCGAATTTTCTGATTTTTCTCAAAGTCGACCCGCGGCCTGTCTCGCGACCTCGTTCGAGCCGTCAACAGACCGGCAATCCCTGCCGTTCTCACCGGCAGAGATTTTCCGACCCCTTCCGAAAAGGAATGTCTCAGATGAAACGCCTCTCTCTCCTCGCCGTCGCCTTTGCTCTCTTGGTGTCGACCAGTGGTTGCTGCTGCGGACTATTCCATCCCTGCGGTAGCTGTTACCAACCGCCGTGTGGTGGCTGCGGCTATGCTCCTCCCTGTGGTTCGTGCGGTGGCTGTGGCTACGCGCCCGCCTATGGCCCGGCTCCTTGCTCCACCTGCCCCAGTGGCGGTTGCGGCGTGCAGGGTCCGGTGCTGCAACAGGGTGCGTTCTACGAGGGAACGTTCGGCACGGCTATTTCCTCGACGTCGCCGACTCCGGCTGCGCCGACCGTCGCCGCCAACGAGCTGCACACCTACTAACCTGAACCCGGATTGCCGCGGCGTAAGGGCTATCGCGTGCGTGCGGATCGCCGAGCCGATCCGCGTGGTTACCCTCGGGTGACGCAATTCGGCACGCGCAGAATCGCCGCGGACAGGCCGGCGCAGGTTGGGTGGAAGGGTGTCGGCTCTCGAAGAGAGTTCGAGAGGACGTTTGCGAGGCCGCGTCCTCTCGGCCGTTCGGCGTGCGGGCTGTGTTTTTCCCTCCGATAAGACCGTGCGCGGTCGCTCGACCCGTTCCGGAAGGACCCCTATAATCCTTCACGGGCGTGTGCTTTCCTGAGATTCACCTCCCTACCTCGCGCACTCCGCAACGGGTCATGCAGATCGTCAGTTATCCTCATCCGGCACTCCGCTGGAAATCCAAGCCGGTTGTGCGCATCGACGCGGACCTCAAACAGCTGGTCCGGCAGATGTTCGAGTTGATGTACGCCACCAATGGGATCGGTCTGGCCGCCAACCAGGTCGCCGTCCCCCTGCGGCTGTTCATCATGAATGCGACGGGATCGGCCGCGGAGTCGGTCGCGGAGCACGTCTTCCTGAATCCGGAAATCGTGAAGCGCAAAGGGAGCGTGGAGGCCGAAGAGGGGTGCCTGAGCCTGCCGGGGCTGTATGGGCAGGTTCGGCGGTCGGAGAAGATCGTCGTCAACGCCTTCGATCTCGATGGGCAGGAATTCGAGATGGATCTCGAGGACCTGGAGGCGCGGGTCGTCCAGCATGAGAACGATCACATCGACGGGATCCTGTTCATCGACCGGATGACCGAAACGGCACGGCGCGAGCTCGACCCGCGGATCGCCGACTTCGAAGTGCAATTTCGCCGCCAGCAGGCGACGGGGGCGATTCCTTCTGACGAGGCGCTCGAGCGTACGCTGCGGAGCCTCGAATCGGACGGAGTGACGACTTCGTAGGCGTGCCGACCGCGCCGCATCGGGGGCGTTAGCCGAGTTCGCGCGGTGGAGGCCGGCCGGACTCGCGGAACCAATCGCGGAGTGAGCAGTGGCTCTTCGACTGGTGATGATGGCAACCGGCGGTTTTGCTCTGCCGACCTTCCGCGCGCTTTTAGACCAGGCACAGTCGAACGGGAACCGCGTTGTCGGCCTGTTCACGCAGCCCGATCGGGTGGGGCGCGGCCATCACCGGCATGTCAATCCGCTCAAGGAGCTGGCACTAGGGCACGGCATACCTGTGTTTCAACCGGAAAAGGCCAACACTCCCGAGGCGATCGCGTCACTGGCCGCGTTGATTCCGGATCTCTGCGTGGTGGCCGCGTACGGACAGATCCTGTCACCCGCCTTGCTCGCGGTCCCGCGTTTGGGTGCGATCAACGTCCACGCCTCGATTCTGCCGAAATATCGCGGGGCCGCGCCGATCCAAACCGCCATTCTCTGCGGGGAAACCGAGACGGGCGTGACGATTTTTCAGATCGAGCCCAAACTCGACGCCGGCCCGATTCTCGCGATCGCGCGTACGCCGATCGGAGAGCAAGAGACTGCGGGCGAGCTGGAATCGCGGCTGGCGATTCTGGGGGCCGAGCTGGCGGTGGGCGTGGTCGAACAGCTTGCGGAGGGGACCGCGGAGCCGATCGTCCAGGACTCGTCGCGGGCCAGCCGGGCGCCGCGACTTAAAAAGGAAGACGGGCGGATTGACTGGAACCGCTCGCCCCGGCAGATCGATTGCCAGGTCCGCGCATTTCAGCCCTGGCCTCTGGCCTATTCGACGCTTGTGATGCGCGAGGGCAAGACGGAGCGGGGCAATTCCCCTCGTTCCCTGCGGTTGATCGTGCTGGAAGTTGCCCCGGCGGAGCAGCGTTCTTCGGGCGGCAGCGCGGCCCCGGGGACGATCCTGGCGGTCGACAACAAGCGGCTCGTGGTCCAGGCAGCCGGGGGGGCACTCGAGATCAGCCGCCTTCAGCCCGAGGGAAAACGGGCAATGACGGCAGCCGAATTCCTGGCGGGCTACCCGGTTCGGCGAGGCGACCGCTTTGAGGGTTGAAGCCATCTTGACCGGCTGCCGGGTCCGAACGCGTATTGCCGCAACCCCCTGATTCTGCCATCATTCCGCCGCTTTTGCCGCGTCGTTTGGCCGAATGCCGCCTGCGGGAGAAATGGATTTCATGCGCAAGCTCTTATTGTTCGTCGTGGGAATGGTCGTGGGCGCCGGCCTGATGACCTTCGCCTTCAAATATCACGTGATGTACTCGAAGGACGGCCTGGTCCTGATTCCCAAGCAGCAGGCGGGCCTGTCCGATCTCTACGTCGACGTCCGCAATTGGAAGTCGTCCGACTGGCAGGCCCATCCCGAATTTGTGCGCTCGCTGGCGGCTCACGGACGCACCGATCTGATCACCGCCCCGGCCAACGATCTGCTCCACGATTTGCAGCGCAAGATGGACAAAGCCGAGAAGCTCGACGACGATTCTCGACGCGATTGAGTGGCAGCACCGGGAGCGACGCGTCAACCGGGCCGGCGGGAAACCGTGGGATGGATCGCGCAGCCACCCGACACCAATCTGAGATCCGGCTCGTCGCCGCCGACGGCGCCGCGCCGCGCGCGGTGAAGGTTGGCGACGTCGCCTGGCGCGGGGACGAGCGGATCGTCCGCGAACTTTACGACCACGGCTTCGCTTCCTTGTGCCGTTCCCACTCCCGGACGAATCAAGGCGGCGCGGATCCTCCCGCGTCCGGCAGCGTCGCGGTCGATCGTGTCACCGTGGTCAAATCGGGTTCGCATCGCTCGGTCTTCCGGATCGAGCTTGCGTCGGGCGCCGTGTTTGTCAAACACTTCAAGGCGGCCCGCTGGTGGGACGCGCTCAGGAACGCGATTCTGGGCACTCAGGCCGAACGCGAATCGAGGGCCGCCGGGCAGGTTGCCGCGGCCGGGATTGAAACCATCCACTGCGTGGCAGTCGGCGTCCAGTCGCAAGGATTGCTTGCCAGAGACAGTTATTTAGCGAGCCGCGCGATTGCGAATGTGACGCCGCTGGATGAACTCGCTCGGAGCCCGCAGCACGCCGCGCTCCGCACTCCGGCTTTCCGGCGTGAGTTGGCTCGCTCGCTTGGACGGCTGTGCGGGCGGCTGCATCGGGCTGGCCTGGTGCATCGAGATCTCCATCCGGCCAACCTGCTGGCTGAAATGACGGCAGGCGGCCGCATCGCGTTAAAGCTGATTGATCTGCAAGGCGTCCGGCGGCGACGCAGGTGGGGATTCGTTTTCCGACGAGCGGCCCGCGCCCGCTGGGATTTGTTTGGTCTCTTCAACTTCTTCCAAAACGCAATCCGTTCCGATCGTTGCCGCTTCCTGACGGCCTACCTCGACGAGGCAGGTCAGGCCCACGCCGGCTCGAGCTGGACGCGAGGAATTTCGCACGCTTCCGCCGACAGCGATCGGTCGCGCGCTGTGCTGGCGCGGCAGATCGAGGCGTTTTGCCGAAAGGCCCTGCGACGCGAGCAGCTGCGGTACGACAAGAAATGGCAGCGCTCGAATCGGCGGCTGATCGTTGCCGACTTGGGCCGCGACCGCTGTCGCGGGCTGGCGGTTCTCGGCATCGACCAGGTGCTCGAGCTGCGAGCCAACCCCGACGCGTTGTTCCGTCCGGAGCGCGTTCGCTTCTGGCTGCGGCGGTCGGCCTGCGAACGGGCGGCCGTCGTGGACCTCTGGGCCGGCGGGGCCGCGCTGCGCTCGGAGGTGCAGGAAAAGACGCGCGCTTTGGGTTGGCTCGACCTGCTCCCCAGTCTTCGCTGCTCAAGCATGCGACGGGCCTGGGAGATGGCGCACGCCCTGCGCCGCCGCGGCGTGTCGACGCCACGCGTCTTGCTTTATCTGGGCACTCGCACGGTGTCGCGTTCTCGTGAAATTCTCGTGAGCGAGCGGTCGGGCCGCTACGTGCCG
This sequence comes from Planctomycetaceae bacterium, assembly GCA_035623955.1. GTDB lineage: Bacteria > Planctomycetota > Planctomycetia > Planctomycetales > Planctomycetaceae > DASPSM01. The sequence continues at coordinate 645 of DASPSM010000525.1, read as the reverse complement.
CTGACCACGTTTCTCGCCCATCAGTTCAGCGGCCTTTCGGCAAGACAAAAAGAGGCCTGGATCAAGGCCAACGCCCGGGTGCTGGCGAACGAACTGGCGCGGATGCGCGAATTTTCGCTCATCCATCGGCAGATTTCGGCAGCCGACGTCCTGGTGAGCGTCGACGCGAACGAAGCCAGCGTTCAAATCGGCGGCACCGACCGCATCGAACGAAAACGCTTTGTCTCGCGACGAAGACTCGCCGCCATGCTTGGCCAGTTAGAGGCGAGCCTGCCCGCGTGTCCCGGGCTGAGCCGAACGCAGCGGCTGCGGTTTCTCAAGAAGTATTTGGGCGCTGACTTCACTTCACAGTGGAAATCAGTCTGGCGGGCGATCGCGAGCAATCCGCCGCGCACTGCAGGCGTGGCCCCCCTCAAGCCTTCGGGCGAATTTGTACGGTGGCGGGCCGAACGTGCCGCGGCCATGTTGTTTGCCGTGGTATTCGCTTTCTCGGGCTGCCAGGCGGTCGAACGGCCGGTGACCCTGCCGGTCAAGTATGAAGTGAAGTGCGAACGCGACCAGCTGTTGGTGTTAAGCAATTTCAAGTTGCAAAAGGACCACGAGCTGATCCGCGAGCTGAGCAAGCTCCGCGAGCAGGAAGCAAAG
>DASPSM010000688.1:0-2879 GCA_035623955.1 Planctomycetaceae bacterium | reverse complement strand
AGGGTAGCGGACATGCCGGCCGTGTCCCCGGCTCCTGGCGCGGCAGACGAGGCGAACGATCAGGAGCCCGGCGAATCTCTTCGAGCTCGCTCGGAGTGAGAGCGTGGAAGTCAGACGGCACCTCTTTGAACTGCGCCTGATGGATCGACTCCAAAAACGCGTCGCGCGGCGGAAAGGGCACGGTGGCGTCGCCTTGTTTGGCTGCTGACTGAAAGGCGGACGTGAGGTTCCCGCAAACCGTCCGCCGCCAGTGGCTGATGTTCGGCTCCGTCACGGGCTTGCCGAGCTTGGCACTCAGAAAATGCTCCAAAAACTGCAGCACCGACGTGTGATCGCACACCTGAGAGCAGACGCAGCCGCCGCGGCTCCAGGGCGAGGCGATCACCATCGGCACGCGGTAGCCGAGGCCGATCGGGCCTCCCCGCGCCGATCCGGGGCGGGCGCGCTTGCGGTCTTCAGCCAGCTCGACGTATTCGACGCTCGTGTCGATACCGCGGGTCACCAGACCCGTCTCGGGACGCCGCGGATGCGGCGCGACAAACGGCGGACAGTGATCGAAATAGCCGTCGTTTTCATCGTACGTCAGCAGAAAGATCGTCTTTTTCCACACGTTCGGATTGCGCGTGAGGATGTCGAGCGCCTCGGCGATGTACCAGGCGCCGTACCACGCGGACGACGGATGGTCCGAAAACTCCTGCGGGCCGACGAGCCACGAGACGGTCGGCAGCCGGCCGGCCTCGACGTCGGCGCGGAACTGATGGAACACGTCGCCCTTCGGCGCCCGCAGCCGTCGCTCGACGCGTCCGTCGTGGTAAACGATTTCGGCGAGCTGGCGATACGCCGCATCGCCGACATTCGTGCAGAAGGCCCGCTCGTGCAGCATCCGTTCGCGCTCGGGAAGTTTCTCGAGACTCTTGCCGCGAAACTGGTCGCGCTCGGCCTCGATCCGCTTCAGCTCGGTCTGCAGCGCCGCGAGCCGCTTCCCTTTGGCCTTGGGGATCTCCGCCGGGATCTCACGAAGACGCCGCTCGACGAAGGCCTGGTGATTGGGGGCGAGTTGCACCTGGTACTGCCGAAAATATTCGAGGGGATTGTCGCCGAAGTTCGAGAGCCAGGCGTCCTGCTCTTCGGTCAGGCCCGAATCGACGGCCAGCTCGTTCTGATAGATCTTCCACGAAATGCCGTGATCTTCCAGCCGCTCGGGAAAAGCGGGCCACGAGCCGCTGCGATGGGTTTCGAGGTCTTCGTTGCGGATGTTGGCGGGCGATTGGGCGGTGGGCCGTTCGCGGACCGTCCCCGTCCAGAGGTGGCAGCGGTTGGGAGTGGTGGCGGTCAGCGACGAGCAGAAGTACTGGTCGCAGATCGTGAAGGCGTCGGCCAGCGCGTAATAGAAAGGAACGTCGGCCCGCGTGTAATAGCCCAAGGTGAGCGGCATCTCCTGGTACTCGCGGTGGTCGGAGCGTTTCGCCAGAAGCCACTTGTCGTAAAGCCCCTGGTTGCGAGCGTCCTGCTGGTCGGCCCAATCGTGCGGCAGACAGCCCATCCAGGTCACCTTGGTCCCCTTGATGTCGAGTCGAAAGGGAACAAACCGTCGACCCTTGGCGTCGGCCTGCACCCAGACGGGGTTGCCGTCGGGGAGCGTGATGGCCCGCGGATCGTTGAAGCCGCGCACGCCTCGCAGCGTGCCGAAGACATGATCGAACGCGCGATTCTCCTGCATCAGAATCACGACGTGCTCGGCGTCGAGATAACCGGTCCCCTCGGACGGCTCGATGGCTGCGGCCCGACCGATGGCCTCGAGACAACTTCCCATCGCCCCGGCCGCGCCGGCGGCTCCGGCCAGGCGAGCTGCAAAGCTCAGGAACTCGCGTCGTGTCTGCATTCAGGTCTCTCGAGAAAAACTCCCGGCTGGCCAGGAAGTGCAGGCTTCAAGAATCCGGCCCACTCTCTTCGGCGGGGTCTAGACTAGATTTTGAACGGAAGGACGCGGAGTTAACAGCGAGAGACGATTTAATTTAATCGGCGTGCATTTCGTCGACACTGGCGCACGGCCAACTCGGGGGTCGACGCTGCCAACAAGGACTGGTGGCGAACGCTGCTGCACATGAACGCGATGCCGGATTTGGTGATCGATGGCCCGCTGCCAGACAGCAAACATCGGCGCGATCAAGCAGCGCAAGCGGCCAATCCGCTGAAAAGCGTGTCGGCCCAGAGCATCGCGTCGGTGTAGGACTGCCGCAATTGTCTGGGCGCGATCTGGGCTAAGCGGCCCTCAGCAATGGTTCTCGCGCGCCCGGCTTCGTAATCCAGAACGACCTGGAGCGCCGCCCCCAGCGCCCCCTCGCGATTGAGGATCGCAGTTTTGATGGCGTTGACGAGCGGCAACTCTTCGAGGATCTCGATCATAGGACGTCCCGCGAGGACGTCCAGCACGGACAGCAGTCCAACCGTGAAATAGAGCTCGGTCTTACTTTCTCCGCCGATCCGGGCCAGGTTTTCGCACATTCTCGCGCGGACATTCGCCAGGACCAACAGCTCGCGTGACACATCGGCCATCCCGGCAAGGCTCACCAGGGTTGCCCAGGTGCGCATTTTGCGAAGTCCAACCATCGCGATGGCCCGCTGAATTGAGTCCACCTCGACGCGCAGCCCGCAATGAGTCGAATTGATGAACTTCAGCAGCTTTTGCACGAGAGGCGGAACCCGACAGATCAGGGTTTCGACCTCTTTCAACGAGAGATCGGGGTTGTTGAGCGCTGAGACGAGGCGAAGCGTTAGCAAGCGGTCCGACGAGATCCGCTGGCCGGCAACGATCCGAGGCCGCGCAAAAAAATATCCCTGAAAAAGCTCCAGCCCCAGGCTGCGGCACAAATCAAACT